>CBDTYO010000506.1:0-2775 GCA_965364615.1 uncultured Bacteroidia bacterium | reverse complement strand
CAGGGGAAGAAAGAAATAGGTATTTCGGGCAGGGTGATTTTTCATTTCATCGGGCAGGTTTTTCTGCGAGCCTATGAGGGCCGAGTCAATGGCTTTTATTCCACTGATCCAGTTGCCGTTCAAGACATTCCCGTGACCCTGGATATCGTTCTGCCGGCCTGCAAAATTCCACATGAAATATCGCAGGTACATGTGTCCCACCTGGTAGCGAAAAAGGAATTCAAGGTTGTCCAGGGTGGTGGGATTGGCGGGATCCTGGATGGAGCCGAATTGCTGGTAGGCCTGCCTGTGTTCGGGCGATCTGCCATACATCCGCGGGAGCAGGACCTTGCTGCCTTTCATCACGGCTTCCGGTTTGCGGTAGGGAATCTCATACCTGTTTTCAACCCTGTCCAGAACGTATACAGGTTTTTTATAGACAATGTCCTCTAACTCTGCATTGTACAGGTGCCCCCGGATCAAGGGACGATCGCCATATTGCTCACGGTTCAGATAGGACAGCAGGGCAAATACGTTGTCGGGCCGGTTCTCGTTCATGGGGGGACCGGCCAGGGACCGTATCACAATCAGGGCATAGGAGGAGTAGCCGATTACAATGACCGTAAATGCCAGCAATATGGTATTCCACAGCACATTCTTTTTCAGGAACTGGGTGCGGTAGATGCCATAGGTCAGTGCCGCCAGCAAAAGTCCCAAATAGATCAGCAGCCCCATATTGTAATGCAAGCCCACGGTGTTGGTAAAGAACTTTTCCACCACGGTGGCCACTTTGATGATTCCCGGGATGATTCCATACATGATCACTAAAAGAAGCACCATGGAAACACCCAGCGCCTTCAGAACACCATTCCGTGTCACTTTCGGGTATTTCCTGAAGTAATAGACCAGGACGATGGCCGGAATGGCCAGCAGATTAAGGAGATGTACGCCAATGGACAGGCCGATCAGGTAGGCGATCAGGATGAGCCAGCGGTTGGCCCCGGGTTCATCGGCCACATTTTCCCATTTGAGAATGGCCCAGAAAACCACGGCTGTGAACAGGGAGGAAGTGGCATACACTTCCCCTTCCACCGCTGAGAACCAGAACGTGTCTGAGAAAGTATAGGCCATGGCACCCACAAAGGATGCCCCAAGCACGACGATCCTGTCCGATATGGAGAACTGATCCTCCGTCTTCATCAGGATCTTTTTCAGCAGGTGGGAAATGGTCCAGAACAGGAACAGTATGGTGAATGCACTGGCAAAGGCGGAAACCGCATTGATCATCATGGCCACTTTGGCTGTATCGGCAGTAAAGAGTGAAAAGACCCTGCCTATGATCAGGAACAGGGGTGCTCCCGGAGGATGGCCCACCTGCAGCTTATAGGAACTGGCAATGAACTCTCCGCAGTCCCACAAACTCACAGTGGGTTCAAGTGTTAACAGGTATACCGTGAGGGCGATGGCGAAACTCAACCAGCCCAGGATCAGGTTTGTTTTCTTAAAAGTCATAAGGCGTGCAAAATTCACTTACTGTTTTGGCTGGCACGAATTTAAGGCTTTTTTGAGGACCCCGGTCAAAAAACAAATAAATTGAAAAGGTTGACAAATATGGGCAGGAAATATATATTTGTGGTTCACATAATCCAAAAGTACATGACTTTAAAAGGAATGAACAACCTGGATCAACCCCTCTACACCGATTACCCCGAATTTGAATTTGAATATGCCAACATCCAGGAACCAGCTACCTTGTCTCCTGAAAAACAAAGCCTTGTCATAGGTCTTGATAAAAGAAAGATGGATGGTGCGCCCATCACCTATATCTCTGGTTTTGTGGGTCGCCGCATCGACCTGCGGAAAATTGAGGAGGAATTGCAAGGGGTCTGCCATACCTGTGGTTCCTCAAAGATGTATGATATTGTGCTGAAAGGGGATGTTCGAAAGCGCGCCTTTGTATATTTACGCTCACGCGGATACCAAGTAAAATTTGAGGAAAACTAACCACTCGATATATTGTCCAAGGAACAGAAGCAGGATGGTTTTCATTCTGCTTTTGTTTATTTCAACCGGACTGAATGCCCAGTTCTATGAATATGGTCAGGATGCGGGCAGGCTGAAGTGGCATCAGTTCCAAACCCCCAACTACACAGTCATTCATCCCCGGGGTGTGGACAGCCTGGCCCGGGCCTTTGCCCTCCGGCTGGAACATTACTATCCCCACCTGGGAACGCCCCTGGATCACCGGCACAGCCACATGCCGGTGGTGATACACAATGAATCGAGTTTTTCCAACGGGGTATTTGTATGGGCCCCCAAGCGACTGGAGATCTTTACCAATCCCGATCCCAACGGATACTACCAGGACTGGCTGACCACACTGGCGCTGCATGAAGGGAGGCATGCCGTACAGATCGATAAGCTGAACCAGGGGCTCACCAAAGGGCTCTCTTACCTGGGAGGAGAACAGGTAGTGGGAGCCATGACCGCTTTCCTCCCTTACTGGTATCTGGAGGGTGACGCCGTGGATGCAGAGACCCGACTGTCCCATACCGGCAGGGGTCGGCAACCTTCTTTTGAAATGGGACTGAAAGCGCAGATGCTTGAAGCCCAAAAGACCTGGTCTTTCTCCAAAGCCACCATGGGATCCTTCAGGCATTACATCCCCAACCATTACCGGCTGGGCTATTTGATGGTCCGGTACGGCAGGAGGACCTACGGGGATCAGTTCTGGATTGATTTCCAGCAATACGCCGCACGAAAGCCCTTCCTGCTGAATCCGACCTATTTCAGCAT
>CBDTYO010000505.1:0-2788 GCA_965364615.1 uncultured Bacteroidia bacterium | reverse complement strand
GTTGGATTCCGGGTCCGTAAAGGCAAAAGTTTTACCGCTGAGATCCTCCAGTTTGTAGAAAAGGTGAATCCCCAACCCCGCTTTGGGGAATTTGGGGACAATGAACCCGGCAGCGACTTCATCCTGGTGGTGAAGTAGGAGAACCGGCGGATGGTATCCCGAAAGATGGGCAAGCCTGCGGGGACTTATTCATAAATCTCCGAATCCGGAAAAAAAGCCAGCCAGGCAAAGGCAAAATGGTTGGAATGGGGGAGGATCCTCAATTGGCTTCCCTGGAGCGGACCTTTCATGCAATGGCCTGTAATGTCCCAGAGGGATCCGCTTTGATGGTCGGAAAATCCTTTCCCCATCTTTTCAAAGGTCAGCAGGCGCTTGTCCAGCAAAGGACTGAATACGGTCACGGAGCCAATGCTCCGGGATTGGGAGATCTTTGCGGCATCCACCGCAGAGACCGTATTCTCACTGTGAAACAGAACCACATGGACCCCCTGAAAAACGTCGTTGATGACCCCTTTTTCAGCGATTTTTGTAAACGGGTAGATCTTATGGGCACCCCCTGCCTCAATATCGACGACCCGTTCCATGGCTGGCAGCCGTGAATCCACCTGGTCGGGAGGAAAAAACCGTTCATAGGGCTTTCCATCGCTGGAATCATAGCCCACATAGGGATTGCTCCCATAGCCGCGGGCCTCCTGGGAATGGCTGGTCTGGTTGGAAAGGATTTTCCCTCCGGGGTATTTGGTGAAAAACTCCTCCACCGAGATGATCAGTGAGGGGATGACCTCCAGCAAAGAGCCAGTGTATTCGCCCACAATGGCTTCTCCCATCAGCTGCTGCCACAGGCTTTCGGTGCGGGTGTCCATCATGACCATATCGCTTTTTCTCAGCATCCCTGAGACTGCGAATTCCAGGACTTGCTCCTTGCCGTCCTTCAGGAGCCGCCGGTCATAGACCACCCCTGCATTGCAGAGCGGACAATAGGTGGCCAGGATGGGGATGCCGCTCAGGGTGTCGTTGGAGATCTCATGGGTGGTGAGCATATTCAGGGGATAGGCCTTGGCATTTCCTTCGATCTCTATGCCGATGACGGGTTCATGGGCAAAGAAGGCCTTCAATCCTTTTTCTTTTCCCAGGAATTCAGGAAAGTCAATCCTGGGGAAACTTCCCTTGGGCAGCACCAGGGTGATCTCTGAAAGGGGCACGCTGCTGAGGCTGGTATCTGTGAGCCAGGTAAACTCCAGGTTCCCTGGATTTTTAAATTGGGAAAAAGCGGGTTGGATCATAAGCAGCAGGCTCCATAAAAGCGAAAATGCAATCTTCTTTTTCATGATCACATCACTTAACCCAAACGGGCCCCCTTCCGAACTTCCTTGTCAGGGATGGCCAGCACCACAGAGCCGTCCTCCTGGTATAGCCCCGTGACCAGGCATTCAGATACAAAAGGGCCGATCTGTTTGGGAGCGAAGTTCACCACACATATCACCTGCCTCCCGGGCAATTCTTCTGCCGTATACAGATCCTTGATTTGTGCGCTTGAGCGCAGGGTGCCAATCTCCTCACCGAAGTCGATCCACAACTTAAAGGCAGGTTTCCTGGCTTCGGGGAATTCCTCCGCCCTCACCACGGTCCCTGCCCTCAGTTCTATTTTTTCAAAATCTGTCCAGTCGATGCGATTCATGATTGATTCTCTGACAACAATGACTGAATATATAAGAGATAAGTGTCCTTTTTGTTCATCATATCCTCCAAAGGAACATCCACTTTATGATCCAACCGGAAGGGATGCATTTCCTCAGGGCCAGATACCGCAGTTACAAAAGTGGTTCTGGGAATGTTCACTTCCATGCCGCTGTGAGGGAGGGAAAGCGGCATGCTGAAATCGTTGCATAAAAAGGTGCTTCCGGGTTCCTCACCGACGAAAACTGCCGCGGTGTGAAACCTGAGCAGGGAGATCAGGTGACCGGTGGTGGAAAGGCAGGCGCCGTTGACCAGCACGAACAGCTTCCCTTTGTAATGATGCTTGTTGGGCTGCATGGGGTGGTAAAGGGGTTCGAAGTCCGGAACATCGGCATTTTCCCGGAAATAGGTGAATGTCTGATCGGTCAGGTAGGAAAGAAGCTGGGCGGCAAAGATGGGATGTCCGCCTTTGTTGTCCCTGAGATCCAGGACCAGGTTGGGAATTCCTTCCCTTCCCATCCTCAGGAAGACCGAATCCAGGAAGGCAAAGTATCCTTCCATGTCCCTGATGCCAAAGCTGCTGATTTGTAAGATGCCCGCTTCCTGATCCACTTCAAAATGAAAATCCGCCGGTGGTTTGGATCCGGGGGCCTCATTCCTTTTCAGGTCATCATAAGGGCAGGCTTCCGCCACCAGTTTCTTCGGCCCCGAAGAAGTTCTGTACTGGATCTGGAAGCGATCAGAAGGATCCAGGAGGTGGAAATAGCGGTGGAAATCCCTGTTGATTTCCTGGTATTTGGTCGTTTGACAGTTCCCTTCGGCAGGGATCATCGCAAGCAGTGTCTCAATGATCAACCCCATGGGCTGTCCGTTGACCGATATTATTTCGGTGCCGGGAGCCAGGCCTCCTTCTTCGGGTCCATAGGAAGAAAGTGAAAAGGCTTCCTTTCCCCGTATGTACAGCTCCAGCGGAAAGAATTTTCCCTGTTCCTGCAGGTACGTCCGGTAGGAGGCGGGCAGGCGGATACCGGTATGGCTGCATTTCACTGCAGCCACCAGGGGAGCGATCTCCAGGTAGAATTCTTCCAGCGACAGGTCCCTGTCCAGCATG
>CBDTYO010000504.1:0-2793 GCA_965364615.1 uncultured Bacteroidia bacterium | reverse complement strand
TCAGCGATAAGCCTGGAAGAGCTAATCAGCAAATATATCTTCGAGAGTAAGAAATAAAAAAGCGGACGCGATTATGAAGCCAACCTCAATTTTACTAATCCTGATTTCTACCAGCCTTTTTCTAAAAAACTGGATGAAGCAAAAGAAAGAATAAAAATGTTCTTGAAAAGAATATGGATCAGGAGTCGGCTTTCATCAATAGCACCGTAATGTAGTTGTTTCCTTCGGTGTCGGATTCCATCCCTACGCCGCACTGGGTCACATCCTCCAGAAGGGTCCCAGGTCCATCGGGCAGCAGGAGCAATTCGTCCAGGATCTCTGCCGCGGTGGTGGAGGTGGTTTTCAACACCAGTGCCTGGTGGTTGTAGAAACTGTATTTCTCATTGAGGGCATCCCAGTGCACATACAGTCCGTCGGTATTCACTTCCACCACTCCGTTGGCCATCTTATAAGAATAGATCTGTGCCTCGCCCACCACGAAGTACTGGTGGACAAAGGGTCCGTCTTCTCCTTCAGAGATCCGGTAATCCCTGATCTCCTGATAGATCAGGTTTTCAATGTTCTTCACCTGTATGTAGGGACCATCGTCTTTCTTGCAGGAAAACAGGAAAAGTGAGATGCTCAGCAAAAGAATCAATCGGGACAAAAGCATAGCATTGAACGTTTCCCTTTTGTACGATTTGGAGAAGAAAAGGTTGCTTAGAGCCTGTCGATGTTCTCCGGGGGATCGCCCACCACCGCCTTGTATTTTCCCTCCACAATGGGACGGTGGATCAGCTTGGGATTCTCCACCATCACCTTGATCCATTCTTCATCCGTCAGGTTCAGTCCCTTGAGCTCCTTTTTATAGATCTCTTCCTGGGTTCTGACCAGTTCCACGGGTTTGACATGGAGCTTCATGATCAGGGCGGTCAGTTCGGCTTCGCTCAGGGGTTCCTTCAGGTACTCCCTTACCTGAAATTCCAAGTTCTTCTCCGTCATATACCGGAGCCCGGCCCGGCTTTTCTTACAGCGTGGATTGTGATAAACAGTGTACATATGCTTGGTCTTGTTGGGTATGATCGCTTATTCTGCGCCTTCTTCTTCCTCTGCTTCCTCTTCCCGGTTCACCGGGTTTGCATCCAGGACAAACATGCCCCTTCCGTGGGTGGCCACGATGATGACATTTTCGCGGGGATGGATGGCCAGGTCATGTACATAGGTACAGGGCAGATCGCCCAGTACCTCCCAGCTTTCCCCTGCATCCCTGGATACATAGACACCCACATCGGTGCCCAGGTAAAGGATGCTGTCCTGTTCCGGATCCTCGCGGATCACATTGACCGGTCCGGCTGGAATATTGGCTGAAATATCTTCCCAGGTGGTGCCGAAATCCCGCGAGCGCCACACGTATACCTCGGCATCATCGTCCCTTCGTCCGGTCTGGGTGACATAGACGGTACCGAAGTCGTGTTTCGAGGCTACGATCCTGGAAATCCACCGGACCGGCAAAGGCGTTTTCCGGATATCCTCCCAGTTCTTGCCTCCGTCCTTGGTCCTCCAAAGCCGTCCGTCGTCGGTCCCGGCATATAGCAGCTTGGAATGAAACTCCGACTCTTCGAGGGCAGATATGGTCTGGTAGCTGATGTCTCCCTGTTTTTCCGGATCGTTGTAGGTGAGGTCCGGACTAATCCTGTCCCAGGTGCCGCCACGGTCAGTTGATTTCAATACGTACTGCACCCCATGGTACACAATGTCCGGGTTGTGGACCGAAAGCAGGGTAGGTGCCATCCACTGTCCACGGTATTCGGGCTCATCGGGGAAGGTGGAATGCAGGAGCCACTCCTGGTCATCAGGATAACCTTCCACGGTGGCCTTGGCCAGTTTCCCGTAGAACAGTGATGCAAAAATGGAATTGTTGTCCCTGGGGTCCACCACGTGGGTGCTGCCCTCGGCACCCAGGGTGTATTCCCATTCGGTGGCATTGATGTTATCTCTTCCTTCCGACAGGTCCACCTCGGTGTAAAAGCTGTGGTGGTCCTGCACAGAGCCATACACCCGGAAGGGGTCATGAAAGTCATATTCCACATTGTAGAACTGGGCCAGGGGCAGCTCCTTGATCAGGTTGCGCCAGTTTTCGCCCTTGTCGTAGCTTACGCTGATTCCCCCGTCATGGGCTGCAAGAATGTAGTTGGAATTGTCGGGATCGATCCACATGCCATGCTGATCGGCATGGATCTTTCGCCGGATGGGTTCAAAGGTGGCGCCGCCATCGGTGGAGACATTGATCCACAACCCCAGGGTGTAAACCCGGTCCTCGTCGTTGGGATCCACCCGCATCTGGCCGAATACCCAGCCATAGGTGCCGGAATGCCCCGACATGTATTTCTTGGTTTCTTCTGTAAGACCGCTTACCTGGGTCCAGCTTTCACCCGCATCATCGCTGCGATAAAGGGTCGCCCCCTTGATCACATTTTGTTTGGGCCGGCCGTAAGAGTCAAGTTCCCCTTCCTCTGCCTGAAACGCCACTTCGTAATCGTCCACAAAGGCATACACCACATCCGGATTGGAACGGGCCACATCGATCCCCGTACGGCCCATATATTTTGAGGGTGGCAGACCCTTCTTCAGCTGTATCCAGTTCCTGCCCCCATCGGTGGTTTTCCAGATCCCATTGTGCTTGTGGTTCTCATAGGTGCGCGGATCGTTCCACTTCAGGCGGGTCCGTTGCCAGGTGGTGGCGTACAGGATCTCCGGATCGCGGGGATCCATCACCAGGTCGTTGACCCCGCTTTCGGGGCCTTTGTAAAGGAT
>CBDTYO010000503.1:0-2800 GCA_965364615.1 uncultured Bacteroidia bacterium | reverse complement strand
TTAGTAGAAATTATCGAAAGAGCTAAGTAATCATGGTACAACAAGAGAGTAGATTAGCCGTAGCCGATAACAGCGGAGCCAGAGAGGTTCTGGTTATCCGTGTACTTGGCGGAACAAAAAAGCGATATGCTTCTATCGGAGACAAAGTGGTGGTCACTGTCAAGAGTGCCATTCCTTCAGGCGAAGTAAAGAAAGGGACCGTTTCCAAGGCAGTGGTGGTAAGAACCAAGAAGGAGATCAGACGCAAGGACGGATCCTACATCCGTTTTGACGACAACGCCGTGGTATTGCTCAACAACCTGGACGAGATGCGCGGAACCCGGATATTCGGGCCCGTAGCCAGGGAACTCAGGGATGGCTATATGAAGATTGTCTCACTGGCTCCTGAGGTTTTATAAAATAGTAAATGATCAATCTCATGCAGAAGAAATTACATATTAAAAAAGGGGACCAGGTGATCGTCAACACTGGCGAGTACAAGGGACAAAAGGGCCGCGTTCTTGACGTGGACCGCGACAAGGACCGGGCCATCGTAGAAGGGGTGAATATTGTATCGAAACATACCAAACCCAACGCCAAGAGTCCCCAGGGTGGAATTACCAAGCAGGAAGCCCCTGTGCACATTTCCAACCTGAACCTGGTGGATCCCTCCAGTGGTGATGCCACCAGGGTAGGAAGAAAACTCAAGGATAACAACAAATTGGTGCGCTACGCCAAAAAATCAGGTGAGGAGATCAAGTAAGATGGACAAGAAATACATACCCAATTTAGAGAAGAAATACACCGACGAGATCGTTCCTGCCCTGATGGAGCAGTTCGGTTATACCTCGGTGATGCAAACCCCCCGTCTGCAGAAGATTGTGCTCAACAGCGGTGTGGGTGAGGCAATTGCTGATAAGAAGCTGATAGAAGTTGCCCAGGAGGAGCTGACCCAGATTGCCGGACAGAAGGCAGTCCAGACCATTTCCACCAAGGATATCTCGAACTTCAAACTTCGTCGCGGCATGCCCATCGGGGTCAAGGTGACCCTTCGTCGTGAACGCATGTATGAATTCCTGGAGCGCCTGATAGCCGTGGCACTGCCAAGGATCCGTGACTTTAAAGGGGTAAGTTCCAAGTTCGATGGACGTGGCAATTACACCCTGGGGATCTCCGAGCAGATCATTTTTCCGGAGATCGACATCGATAAGATCAGCAAGATCATGGGACTGGAAATCACCTTTGTGACCTCTGCTCCCACCGATGAAGAAGGAACAGCCCTGCTGAGAGCGTTTGGTATTCCGTTTAAAAACGAAAAAAAATAGAACCATGGCCAAAGAATCAATGAAAGCCCGCGAGGTGAAGCGTCAGAAAATGGTTGAAAAGTACGCTGAGAAAAGAGCAAAACTGAAAGCTGAAGGTGATTATGTGGGACTGAGCAGACTGCCCAGGAACTCCAACCCCATCAGGCTTCACAACCGTTGCAAACTGACCGGTCGCCCCAAGGGATATATGCGTCAGTTCGGTATCAGCAGGATTACCTTCCGGGAAATGGCTTCCGAAGGACTGATCCCAGGGATCAAGAAAGCCAGCTGGTAGATATTGGTATATAGAATATTTAAAGAGAAATAGAAATGACAGATCCGATTGCAGATTATCTGACCCGCATCCGAAATGCTGTGATGGCCAAACACAAAGTGGTTGAGATTCCTGCTTCCAATATGAAGAAGGATATGACCAAGATCCTGTTTGACAAAGGTTATATCCTGAATTACAAATTCGAAGAAGAAGGTCCCCAGGGCAGCATCAAGATTGCCTTGAAATACCATCCCGAGACCAAGCTGAATGCCATCAAATCACTGAAGCGCATCAGCAAGCCAGGTTTGAGGAAGTATGTGGACAGCAACCACATTCCCAGGGTACTCAATGGATTGGGTGTGGCCATTCTGTCCACTTCCCAGGGAGTGATGACCGATAAGGAAGCCCGCAACCTGGGAATAGGCGGAGAAGTACTTTGTTACGTGTATTAATTGATTAAGAGATAAACAAATGTCAAGGATAGGAATATTGCCCATCGACATACCCGCAGGCGTGACCATCGAGGTAAGTGAAGACAATATGGTGACCGTCAAAGGTCCCAAGGGTGAACTGAAACAGCAGGTGGATAAGAACATCACGGTGAAGGTGGAAGAAAACCAGGTGGTGGTTTCCAGATCCTCCGAGGATAAGGAACACAAGTCCAAGCACGGACTCTACCGCTCTCTGTTGAACAACATGGTGACAGGTGTTTCGGAAGGCTATACCATTCAGCAGGAGCTGGTGGGTGTGGGTTACAGGGCCGAAGTAAAAGACGGAAAAAGGCTGGAGCTCAGTCTGGGTTATTCCCATGACATCTTTATTGAGATGCCGGACGAGGTCAAGGTGGAAGCCAAAACCGAACGGCGCCAGAATCCCATTATCACCCTGACCAGCATTGACAAACAGCTGATCGGACAGGTGGCGGCGAAAATCCGTTCCCTTCGTCCGCCGGAGCCTTACAAGGGCAAGGGCATCCGCTACGACGACGAAACCATCGTGCGCAAGGAAGGCAAGAAGAAGTAGGGCCATGGCCAAGGCAGCTGAGCGTTTTGAGCTGACTGTCGATGGCTACTGTCTGATGACCAATCATATCCATCTTGTCGTGACACCGCACCATGAAACCTCGCTGGCTGATGCCTTGAAACGGACCAATCAGCTCTATGCCCAGTACGTCAATCGATTCCACGGACGCAGCGGGCACCTGTGGCAGGATCGCTTCTTTTCGTGCCCTCTGGACGATGTG
>CBDTYO010000502.1:0-2806 GCA_965364615.1 uncultured Bacteroidia bacterium | reverse complement strand
AGGCCCCCCGACCGGTAAGCATTTCGGCAGTGGATTCCAATTTTGAGCGTGAACCCCTGATACGGCCCTTCGGATTCAAGGGCGGATACATGAGTGAGATCTGGCAGACCATGGCCATGCTGCAAAGCAGCTCAGGGTTCGAAAAGGTCGGTCTTTGTACCCAGAGTGTGCTCTGGTCCGATGCCAGGGTATTTGCGGGTCATTCGGAAGCTGCCGGCAATGCCCTCATGTACAATATGAGCGAAAAGGCCCTTCAGCTTTGCCTGGGTCGCAACTTTGAAAGTCCGGTTTCACTGCAGGAAGATATCCTTGAAGAAGTCTATGCCTACGGGAAAGCAATTACCGGAAATCCGGACCTGCGGAAAACCTTTGCCCTGAATGCCCTGGTGGGGGTCGATAATGCCGCCTGGCTCTTGTATGCCGCTGAAAACGGGATCACCCACTTCGATGATCTGATCCCTGAAGGCTATCGCCCTGCCCTCTCCCACCATCACAGGCAGGTGGCCAGCATTCCCCTGATGGCCTATACCATTCCCATCCGGGAGATAGAAGAGGCCGTGGATGAAGGCTAAAAAGAAACAAACCCTGCTGAGGCTCCTGGACCATGCCCGGAAAATCGGGGCCTTTGACCAGATTGCAGTCATCGAGGAACCCTTTCCGGAGCATGCCGGCATAGAAGTGGGAGACCTGGGTCTGCGGATCGCGGCCGATGAGAGCGCCCATACCGATGAGGATGCCATCCGGCGCATGGAGATGGGCTACTCGGCCATTGCCCTGAAGGCCATTGCCAAAACCCTCAGCATGACGCTGAAGATTGCCCTTGCAGCCCATGAACGGGGGGTGCCATGCTTCTGCGCCGACCTGACGGTGAATCCCATCCTGGTGGAGTGGAACAAGGCCATCGCCTGCCGCCTGGCCCCTTTCCCCGGACTGGGGATGGGATTGCTGGAAACCAACGGGCACCAGAACTACAAGAACTGGGACACCATGGTCAGTTACCACCCCTATCCGGATGCCCCCTGGCGGAAGACCAGGGAAGGGGTGTTTGCCCTGGACAACGATTATTATGACAAAAGCGGGGGGATCTTCACCCCCTCGGCCCACTACCAGGCGATGCTCAGGTTTTGATTACCCATCCACCTTCCTGTGCATGGCCACAAATTCCGGATCGATGCTTACGCCCAATCCCGGGTCAGCAGGTACCTCCACCACTCCCTGCCGGCTACGGGTGGACCCGTCGGGGGCATGGAAGGGGATGTCGTCACTGAATCCCTTGAACTCATGATAAGGGCCCGCATTGGGGACCGCTGAAACGAAATGCATCATATACAGGTAGCCCAGTCCCGAACCCGATATATGGGGGGTGCATGGCTTTCCCAAAACCTCTGCCATACGTGCCACCCTCATGGAACGGATCATGCCACCGAAATAAAAGATGTCGGGCTGCACGATGTCCAGGGCATGGTGGGCAATCAGCCAGCGGAAGTTGTGCATGCTGGGCTCCTGTTCACCTCCTGCAATGGGAACATCCAGGGCATCGGCCACCTTCCGGGTCTCCGCGTACCAGTCGAAGGGCACCGGCTCCTCGTAGAAATTGTATTTGTACTCCTGCATGATCTTGCCGATGCGTATGGCCTCGGATGCGTCATAGGAACCATTGGAATCTGCATAAATGACCATTTCATCGCCGAACGCTTTCCGCACCATGGGAATCAGTTTCTCCGAACGTCCGGGGGGATCATCGGCGTTCTTGCTCATCCTTCCCCCCACCTTGAACTTCAGGGCCCTGGCACCCGTTTTTTCCACCTGTATCCGGATCCGCTCCAGGGACTCTTCGGCTGTTTTTCCGCGGAAGTTATTGGCCTGGTAGACCGCTATCCGGGGATGGTGTATGCTGCCGATGAGCTCTCCCATGGGTTTTCCGGCAACCTTTCCGAGCATATCCAGCACTGCAAATTCAATGGTGGCCAGGGGTACCCAGAGGGCCAGGTTCTGCAGCTTGTAATTGCTTTGATACACATATACCTCATCGAGCAGTTGTTCCCAGTTGCGTGCATCCTTTCCCGGGAAGTAAGGCTGCAGCCGCCTGATGAAGATTGGATACAGGGATAGCATTTGCATGTTATTGGCCACCGAAAGGCCCTGTGCCCCCCGGGTGGAGGTGACCCGGCAAAGGAAACTGTCTCCATAGCGAAGGAGTTCCAAATTTTCGATGATCACAGGATCGGGGAACAAATCCCTTTTCAATACAGGCCTTGACAAAGCTTCATCCAGAAGGCTATAGTCCGTTCCCTCCCCATCGTGCTTCCGGGCTTGTGCCTGCCCGCAGGACTGCAGAAAAAGGGCCGATCCAAGGGCTCCGGCAGCACCTTGCTTTAGAAATGTCCGTCGCTTGCTTTTCATATTCTCTTTGCCCTGAATATACAAATTAAGACAGCCAATTGTAAGAGCTTCACAGAATTACTTGCTATTATTGTATATGCAGAAGAAATTCATCGGTTTCTTCCTTGGAATCGGAGCTTTCCTGGCGATCCTGCTTTTCACGGACCTGGAACCGGGAAAGCCGGAAGTTTCGGCCACCCTGGCTGTGGCCTCCCTGATGGCCATCTGGTGGGTCACCGAGACCATTCCCCTGGCAGTGACGGCCCTGGTGCCCATGGTTCTGTTCCCGGCCCTGGGCGTTCTGGACGGGAAAGAGGTATCGGAGGTCTATATCAACCACATCATTTTTGTGTATGTGGGCGGTTTTATGATGGCCCTGGCCATGGAGAAATGGAACCTGCACCGTAGGATCGCCATGAAGCTG
>CBDTYO010000501.1:0-2812 GCA_965364615.1 uncultured Bacteroidia bacterium | reverse complement strand
CATCCTCGAGCAGGTAATCGGAAAGGGATTGGTCCTCCTTATACTCTACGTAATAGCCTGCTCCCCGAGTATAGTGAAGGGCCAGGTTGGCAAACCACCGGCGGTTGAAAGCCTTGCTAAGGTGCAGTTGGTAATGGGTCTGCCTGTAATGGTCCACCTGATTGTCGTAATAGACCAGCTCACCATCGGCATTGGTATAGGCACCCAGTTCATTGTAGGTACGGTTTGTTTCCAGCAAATAGGAAGGAACGCCGTTCCAGGCCTGGTATAGCTTTTCGGTGCCTGAGAAGGTGACAAATTTCACCAGGCTGCTCTCATCGTGGTAGGCCGCAGAGACATAATAGGACTGCAGATCGGTCCAGGACCGGTCGATGTACCCGTCCGACTGGAGGTCCGACAAACGCATATCCACAGAAAAGTGCTCTTTGATCAAGCCGGTACCCGCTGAAATGGAGTTGCGGTAGGTAGAGAATGAACCCACCGTTCCTTCATACACCGCATACGGTTCTTTTTCGAGCTTTTGGGTCTGGAAATTGATGCTTGCCCCAAAGGCCGCTGCCCCATTGGTGGACGTGCCCACCCCCCTTTGTATCTGGATATTGTCTGTGGAAGCTGCCACATCCGGCAGATCCACCCAATACACCGAATGGGATTCCGCATCGTTGAGCGGGATCCCGTTGATGGTCACATTGATCCGGTTGGCATCGGTTCCCCTGATCCTCATGGAGGTATAGCCAATGCCATGCCCGGCATCTGAGGAGGTCACCAAGGATGGTGAAAAGGAAAGCAGGAAGGGCACGTCCTGACCAAAGTTGCGGGATACAATCTCCTCACGGTCCATATCTGAAAAGGCCACGGGAGTTCGGGTACCTGCCCGGGTGGCAGTGACAATCACCTCTTCACCCATGATGGTGGAACGCCGGAGCGAAATTTTCCCAAGGTCCATGTCGGGTGGCACGGTCACTGCCTGTGAGAAGGTTTCAAATCCCACAAACGTGATGATTATCATATAAGCTCCTTCCGGCACCCGCTCCATGGAAAATGTGCCCTGCTTGTTGCTGACCGTCCCCCGTTTGAGTTCGGAAAGCTGAATATTGGCCCCTGGAAGGGCTTTCCCCTGATCATCCAATACAGTGCCCGATATCCTGTACTGGCTGAATGCGGTCAGGACCCACAGGATCCATACCAGCATCATGGCTGCACGCTTCATCATTGTTGTAGTTTGCGTCTTACATATGACCTTCTTTTTCCCTACACCGGCATTATCCGGATCAGGTTCTAAGGGTATAATCTCAGCCTGTGCTTTAAGGCACCCCCTTAGGGAAGTTCCTTACAAAAGTAATGAATTTAAGGATTAGATTGTATTTTTGTGGACAAACAGGAACCATGAACCTCAGGGACCACCTTAACCACAAAGTATTTCAGGTCATTAAATCCGCCGCCGAGCAATCGGGGACAGAAGCTTACGTGATCGGGGGATTTGTCCGTGACCTGCTCCTTGAGGGAGGGCCCTCCACACCCAAAGATATTGACATAGTGGCGCTGGGTAGCGGGATCGCTTTGGCCGAGCAGGTCAGGATGGCCCTGGGTGGGGAAGCGCCCCTCACGGTTTTCAGGAATTTCGGTACTGCCATGCTGAAATGCGAAGATGCCGAGATAGAATTCGTAGGTGCCCGGAAAGAATCCTACAGGCGCGATTCAAGGAAACCCCTGGTGGAGGACGGGACCCTGGAAGATGATCAGAACCGGCGCGATTTTACCATCAACGCACTGGCCATCTCGCTGAATCATAAGGATTTCGGAGAACTCCTCGATCCCTTTGACGGACAGCGACACCTGAAGGAAAAGATCATCACCACCCCCCAGGAACCAGGCAGTACCTTCTCCGATGATCCCCTGAGAATGCTGCGGGGCATCCGTTTTGCCACCAGGCTGGGATTTCAAATCGAAGAAGGCACCTTTGATGCCATTCGCGAGCACCGCAAGCGAATAGCCATTATTTCCCAGGAGCGCATCACCGATGAACTCAATAAGATCCTGAGCACCCACCAGCCTGGAAGGGGATTCCTGTTGCTGGATGAAAGCGGACTGCTGGAAATCATATTCCCTGAACTCTACGGGATGAAGGGGGTGGAGGAGGTGAACGGACAGTTCCACAAGGACAACTTTCTGCACACCCTGAAGGTCCTCGACAACATAGCCCTGATCACGGACAATCTCTGGCTCAGGTGGGCTGCCCTGCTTCACGATGTGGCCAAACCACGAACCAAGAAATTTGAAGCCGGCACGGGCTGGACTTTTCATGGACATGAATTCGTGGGAGCCAAGATGATCCCCGGGATCTTCCGTAAGCTGAAACTTCCCCTCAATGAGAAAATGAAATATGTGCAGAAGCTGGTGCAGCTGCACCTTCGCCCCATTGTGCTCTCACAGGAAACGGTCACTGATTCTGCAGTGCGGCGGCTGATCTTCGATGCCGGTGAGGACCTGGAAGACCTGATGACCCTTTGCGAAGCTGACATCACCTCCAAAAATGAAAGAACCGTCAAACGGCACCTGCATAACTTCCAGGTAGTGAGGGACAAAATCGCCCAACTGGAGGAACGGGATTCCATACGCAATTTCCAGCCTCCCATATCCGGAGATGACATCCAAAAAACCTTCGGCATTCCCACCCGCAACGTGGTGCCAATGTTTCACCTGCGCGCCGTGCACGTCGCCCTCGTCCCAACCGGTGATCGCGGCCTCAAGCCCTTCGGCTGTCATCTTGTTGTCGGTGTCGATCAGCGTCAGCTTTGCGCCACCACTGTAG
>CBDTYO010000500.1:0-2821 GCA_965364615.1 uncultured Bacteroidia bacterium | reverse complement strand
CGGAACAAAATTCCGATGAAACCGGCCGAAACCTGGAAGCGGCCACAGCGGAGATGGACCGGCTGCATGCCTGGGATTATGACCGGCGGCTCAGACAGTTGCTCGACCTGTTCCGGATCACGCGCACCAGCCAGCAGGTGAGCCTCCTTTCGGGCGGCGAGAAAAAGCGCCTGGCCATGGCCCTGGTTTTGCTTGATGAGCCTGATTTCCTGATCCTGGATGAGCCCACCAACCACCTGGATATTGATATGATCGAATGGTTGGAGGAGTACCTGTCCCGCTCCACGCTGACCCTGTTAATGGTGACCCACGATCGCTATTTCCTCGACCGGGTCTGCAACCAGATTTATGAACTCAGCCTGGGCAATCTCTATATGTACCAGGGAAACTATGAGTATTTCCTCGAGAAACGGGCGGTCAGGGAAGATTTGCGAAAGGTGGAAGCGCACCGGGCGGGCCGTCTGATGAAGAGGGAACTGGAATGGCTGCGCCGGATGCCCAAAGCGCGGACAGGGAAATCCAAATCACGCATCGATGCCTATGACAGGATCAAAGAGAAGGCCACCCTGGTGCAGGAGGGCGGCGATCTGACGCTCCGGGTGAAGTCGCCCCGCATGGGAGGGAAGATCCTCGAACTCGAAAACCTGGAAAAGAGCTATGGATCCCTTTCCATCATCAAGGATTTCTCTTACAAGTTTGCCAAGGGAGAGCGCCTGGGCATCATTGGCAGGAACGGCACCGGCAAGACCACTTTTCTGAACCTCATCAGCGGTGTAGAGGCACCGGATGCAGGGCAAGTCATTACCGGCGAGACCATTGTAAGCGGCTATTACAGGCAGATGGGTCCCATGTGGAAGGAGGATCAGCGCGTGATTGATGCGGTGAAGGATATGGCCGAGGTGGTGACCCTGGAGGATGGGCGAAACATATCTGCCTCAAGGTTCCTGGAGCATTTCATGTTTTCCCCTGAGTCACAATACAAAAAAATCGCCAAATTAAGCGGAGGAGAGCTCCGGCGGCTCCATTTGCTCACGGTACTGATCCGTAATCCCAATTTCCTGATCCTCGATGAGCCCACCAACGATCTGGATCTGTTTGCCCTGAACAAGCTGGAGGAATTCCTTCTGGCCTTCAAAGGCTGCCTGGTGGTAGTATCCCACGACCGCTACTTTCTGGATAAACTGACCGATCACCTTTTTGTATTTGAAGGAGAAGGAGCGATCAGGGACCATTATGGCTCCTATTCGGATTACCGCTACCACTCCGGCATTGCCCCGGAATCCAGCAAAGCTGTCAAGGTGGAAAAAGCCCCCAGGGAAAGCAATAATGCCCCCAAGACCAAGCTCAGCTTCAAAGAGCAACGGGAATATGAGGCGCTGGAAATGGAGATTGCCGGACTGGAGGAGGAGAAGGAAATCCTTGAGGAAGAGATTGGTGCGGGGAACCTGGAATATGATCTGCTTCACCAGAAATCCCTTCGCATTGCGGCACTCATGGATCTCATCGAGACGAAAATGCAGCGCTGGATGGACCTGAGTCAGTATGTCTGATCCTGCTCTTTTCCGTCAGGACTAAAGGTCCGGGACGATGGCTGTATGCCGGATGCCCTCCCTGGGAGAGGCCATCCAGGGGGCCACTGTTTCTCTCCACTTCAGGTAATGGGCTGTGTTTTTGTGTGCCGCAGCCAAAGTTTCGTTCTCATAGGCTTCATACAAAACGAAGCGGTTAGGAATTGCATCGTTCCTTAACACATCAAAACGAAGGTTCCCGGGTTCCTTGACGGATTCGTGGTGGTTCTCGGTGGTGGCCCGGATAAATTCTTCCACCTTTTCCGGTTTCACTTCAACATGTACAATGGTGACAATCATTTTACTTTCCTGTATATGGGGTTACTTTCCTGTATATGGGATTCCTTTACTGATCCACTCGGCCGGTGGCTCCTTTTTGAGGTAGTGGTCGAGGTACTCCTTGTATCGCAAAGTGCAATCAAGCTTGTTGGCGTATGTTTTCGGATGATGGGGTTCCTTCCTGTACTGCAGGAAAATACAATCTTTCCCAAGCCTCCGCATGGCCAGGTAAAGTTCGATCCCCTGGTACCAGGGGACGGCATCATCCTCGTCTCCAAACATGATCAACAGGGGGGTCTCGATCCGGTCGGCAAAGAAGACCGGTGAGTTTTCGATGTACTTGTCCCTGGCTTCCCAGAGGCTGCCTCCGATGCGGCTCTGGGATTTTTCATACTGGAACTGTCTGGCCAGTCCGCTTCCCCACCGGATCCCGCTGTAGGCAGAGGTCATGTTTGAGACCGGTGCCCCGGCAATGGCGCAGGCAAAGATATCGGTCTGGGTGATGGCAAAGGCGGTCTGGTAGCCGCTCCAGGAATGTCCGTGCAGGCAGATGGCCTCCGGATCCGCCACGCCCATGTCAATGATCTTCTGCACGCCTGGCACCAGGCACTTGGTGGCAGAATATCCTGGATTTCCCACATCAAAACGAATATCGGGCAGAAAGATGGCATATCCATTGCTGGCATAAAATGGAAAACAGGGGCGATGGGTCAGTTCGACCCGGTTAAAATCATAGAGCCGGTCGGAGAAGAACCGGTAGTAATACACCAGCACCGGGTATTTCTTGCCGGCTTCATAGTTCCCCGGTTTGATCAATATCCCCTGCAGGGGAGTGCCATCAACAGAGGACCATTCAACCAGTTCAGCTTCCCCCCAGGCAATCTCTTCGGTTTGGGAGTTGAGGTCCGAAAGCTTCAGAGGTTTCTTAAGGGCTGGTCCACTGACCCAGAGATCGGGAAACTCGGTATAGGACT
>CBDTYO010000499.1:0-2824 GCA_965364615.1 uncultured Bacteroidia bacterium | reverse complement strand
CCTCATGGGGTTCAGTCTGATACCAGTAGGCCACTGAGGCAATATCGCTTCCCTGTTTCAAATAGCGGCCTCCACTGCGCCAGCCCAGATCCTGGATGGTTACCCTCAGGTCCTTGTCAAAGCGGATGGGATCTGTGATGTGCCATCGATAGAGGCCGAAACGCGTATTGGCCTGGTAGGCGCCATCGGGCCTGATGACCTGGTGCAGCCCTGAATAGGGGGTGGTAAATTCCTTGTACTGTCCCCCCACATCGAAATTGTAGGATCCGCAAAAATAATCCTCAGCCCCTGTGCCACAAATGGTGGGGAACTGTTTGTCTCCATCCATGTAAAATTTGATCTCTCCTTCGCCCCACCAACCGTTGTTGTTCACCTGCCAGGCCAGGAAGGTTCCAATGTATTGTCCCTTCCCCTGGATATTGTCCACAATGGTATAGGCTTCTTTTTCGCTGTCGGGAGCAGGCCGGCGGAACTGGGCATGAAAATAGGCAGCATCATCCGGAATATCTGTTAATGCATAATCCACCTGGTAGTAAAGCCGGGTGGCTTTCTCATCAATGTTTTCCATGGTAATCCTGCATTTCTTTCTGAAGGGCATCTGCCAGTAGCAGTTGAAAGCCCTGCCAGGATTCACGCAGACAGCCAGGGAATTGAGGTGGGCATATTCGCCCCAGCCCATGCCAAAAAAATCACCCACCGGCACTTCCACCGAAGGTTCCTTTTCGTCGTCCCAATAAAAACGCAGGATATAGAAACGCCAGTTCCCGGTAGGGGTCAGCCAAATGTGCTGCAGGCAGCCCGGACCCTCGATCTCAGCCATGGTAAAAGTTTCTCCGGGTTGAATGATCACATAGGGACTCACCTTGTATCCCTTTCCCAGTTCCCTGGCCTCATGGGATGCAGCTCCTTCACCCAGTTCGGCCATTCCGCCCATTCCTTTTTCACCTGTGAAGTTTTCCGGGGAAATGCTGCGTGTTTGTGCATCGGACAACCTGTACAGATTTGAGAGATTGTTGTTAAGGCCGTCAAACTCCTGGGCCAGCAATCCGGCATCCAGGAATGAGAAGATCGCCAGGACAAGCATTGTAAAATGTTTCATTTGTTTGTAATTTGGGATGAATATGCTGAACTAATTTAGCAATTATCTGGGCATCCAGCTGCAGGGAATGGAAAAGATTGAGCACATGCGGAGAATGATTATCGAAGGAGGCTTGCGGCTGGTCAGGGAAGGTCTGGTGGCTCGCACCTGGGGCAACATCAGCCTGCGGGTGGACCATGAGCACATGCTGATCACCCCCAGCGGCCGGGCTTATCAAGAGCTGGAGCCTGAAGATGTTGTGCTGGTGAATTACCACAGTTCTTCCCACAAAGGTCCAGTGAAACCCTCCTCGGAAAAAGAACTTCATTGTGAAATCTACCGCACGAGGAAGAACGTACATGCGGTCATCCATACCCACCAGACGAATGCCTCCACGGTAGCCGCCGCACAGAGAGAGGTTCCACCCATCCTGGACGATATGGCCCAGATCATCGGTCCATCGGTCAGGGTAGCGGAATATGCCCTTCCGTCCACCCGGAAGATTGCCAAAAGGACCGTGAAAGCACTGAAGGGCCGGATGGCGGCCCTCATGGCCAATCATGGAGCCGTTTGCGTGGGGCGCGATATGGATGAGGCCTTCGTGGTATGCCAGGTGCTGGAAAAGGCCTGCAAGGCCTTTATAGAAGCGGAATTCCTGGGAGGTGCCAAAAGCATCAGCAAGTTTGAGGCCAGCTACATGCATCAAGTGTACCTGAGAAAGTATTCCAAACAGGCCCACAAAACCCATTGAAGATCTCCACCTTAGGGATCCCCTGGCGGCAGGCCCAGGCAGATTTCAGGATCCTGAAAACACCCCGGTTTACATTTTCGTCACCAAAAATTAGGTTTTTATGGAACAATTATTACCTTTGGTCATATAATTTAGCTGATGCCATGGTAAAAAAGTGTGCCAGACATAACATCGGATTAAGAAAAATCTTCACCGACGACGGGGGGATTCTTCTTCAAGTGCTATTCACTGCAGCAGTTATTTCAGCAGGTATCTTCTTAAAGCTGAACTTTGTGCAATGGACCATTGTCAGCCTCCTTTCTCTGGCCCTTCTGGCCATGGGATTGTACAGGGGTGCCGCCAAGCTGCTAACCTTATATGACCAGTCCATCTCACTGGACCAGGGGATCAGGATCAGGGCCATGGGCAACATCCTGGTGGCATTTACCACCGGAATTGCCTTTTTCACCTACCTGATCATTTTCATGCCGAAGATTAATTCGCTGATATAGCTAAAAGAACAGCGTCTTTTTCAAGAGGGTTCTGAACATTCAGGACCCTCTTTGTATTTGGCCCCTCCGCTTCTGTGTAAGTTCCTGTCCTGGGATCAAACCACTGGTAGTCGTATTCCATTGCAGGGGGCAACAAGAGACTTAGCTCCAGCTTTTCTGCGGGAACATACACCAGAATTATCTTATGGTCTGAGGATTTCAGTACCGAAAGATGGTGTTTGTAATTCTCCTGGCCCGGTTGGTCCAGCAGGAGGTCCTGGGCAGGTCGCAGGTTCCACCATTCCCATCGACGCATAAAATCTCCCAGCCAAGCAATTTGCCTGCTTCCGGGCAATTCTATGGCCTTGTCCCAGGTACTGACCTTCAGGTTGGCACGATGGTTCAGGGCAGTTTCGCCCTCCCTGATCCAGGGCCAGATCCCGTCTGCTCCATAGGTAATCCCAGAAGGAGGGGCGGCAAACACACTCCAGTAACATGCGTTGCGCACATCGTCTTCAAAGATGC
>CBDTYO010000498.1:0-2838 GCA_965364615.1 uncultured Bacteroidia bacterium | reverse complement strand
TGCATGCTGAGCTGGTCAAATACTTTGCCTGTCTGGGCATAGGCCGCCAGGGCCAGGACCAGGATCGAAAGAACCAAAGATGCTTTTTTCATGTCTTGTGTTTTAATAGAGGATTAGGTCAGTGGTAAAGGTATTATCAATAATCATTAATTGGTTTCATTTTGCCAGGCTTTTTCTGCAATTTTCATCACTCATGGGCTATTTTTCGCTTCCCAGACCGATCAGATAGTCCACAAGCGTTTCAACGTCCTCCCTGGGAATATCTGGCACTGGCATGATTCGATGCTGGTATTCGGAGACTTTTTCGTAATCCGGATAAAATACTCCCGGTCAGCCACGATGGTCTTCTCCCTGCCCCTGCGCACAACAGATACCTCCTTCAGATAAAGACCGTTCAGAGGGGGCCCATACATGTCGCTCCCATTCAGGGAATGACAGGCAAAACAACCATACCTGGAGTACAAATCTGCTCCGTTGGTAAATGGGCTGTTGAGAGGAGGCTGTTGGGATGCTGGGATGGCATTGTTGCCTTTGCTCTTGTCGGGCCCTCCGACACAGGCAGACAGGAAAATACTGGCAAGCATCACAATCATGAACAATCTATGCATACCCACAAAAAAAAGAAAATTTGGCATATCATAGAATACCAGCTCCAGGGTATGGGATGAATGGGATTTTTTCCAGATCCTGGTGTCTGACATTGCATCAATTCAGTAATTCACTGAACAGCTTTTCGTAACCATCCAGGGTGTTTTCCATGGAAAAACCGACTGATGCTGTCTGGTATCCTCCCTTTGATAATAATTCGTGCAATGGATCGTCTTCACGGATACGTTCGATCAGAGAGGCCAGGGTTCTTACATCGCCATCCTGGAAAAGGAAGCCATTCCTGCCATCCTCAATAAGATCCAGGTTCCCTGCGGCGGCAGTTGCAACGACCGGCACCTTCAGATACATGGCTTCCAGCAGGGATTGAGACATCCCTTCCGACGTGGATGCAAGTACTTTTACGTCAAACAGTCCGTAGTATGGCAACACATCCGAAGCAGGCATCGCGCCCGCAAAATATACCCTGTGCCCCGATGATTCGAGTCCTGATAGATCAAAATCAGGAACGCTGTCAATGCCAACAAATACAGCTGTAACAGGCCGCTCCAGGTAGCGAAGGGACTCGAGGATCTGCCGCTGCTTCTTCAACCGGCTGACACAGCCTATCACAAAATCAGCCGCGGAAATCCCGTAGGAGGCTCTTAATTCCTCTGTTTTTCGCCCATCGATATTTTGATATTTCTCCGGCGGCGTACCGTTTCTGATGACGGCGATATGCCCGGGAGATATCCCGTCATGTATCAGGGTGTCTCTGATCCCCTCACTGACCGCCACAATTTTGTCAGCCCCCCATTGGTAGAGCCATGACTGCGGACCGCCCATGCTTTTGGAAACCTGCCTCCGGGTGAATACAAGCTTCGCCGATGTACCCAGTAGTTTTTTGGCTATGATCGATGTATAGCGGTCAAGACTCGATTGGGCATTGATAATATCGATGTTGAACCGTTTGCAAATATCCCTGATATGTTTCACATTCTTCCAATCGGTTTTCGACCGGAATGTCATCGGGATTACCTGAACCCCGGTGTCCTGAAAGTAGGTGAAAAGGAGAGACTCCTTTCGGCAGCCGATGTATACATTGTGTCCGCGAAGCGCCAGTCCTTTTGCCAGGTAGGATATGGAGAGCGTAGAACCCGCAAGATCTCCCTGGTATGTCAGCAAAAGGATATTCATTAAGCGAAGGTAGTAAGATCGTGGATTCTTTGATAATGGTATCATCTAAAATCATTAATTTGTGGTTTCTGAGCCTGCTTTTCTCTGAACATGAACGGAATTCCCTTTAAACCAGCTTATCAGGCACTGCAACGCAGCGGAAAACTCAGAAAGCGTGGTGAGATCCTCTGGGACCGGCTGGGCTCCTGCAATTTGTGCCCCCGGGAATGCGAGGTCAACCGCCTGGAAGGAGAGACCGGATTCTGTAATGCCACCTCCAGCTTGAAAGTTGCCTCATTCAGCCCCCATTTCGGAGAAGAAAGGCCCCTGGTGGGGGTCGGTGGATCGGGCACCATCTTCCTGAGCCATTGCAACCTGGGTTGTGTTTTTTGCCAGAACTGGGATATCAGTCACCGGGGCTCGGGCAGGGATTGTGAAGTGGAGGACCTGGCCGGAATGATGCTTCAGCTTCAGGAGGAAGGATGCCACAACATCAATGTGGTGACTCCCACCCAATATTCCCCCCATGTGTTGCTGGCTTTGGATCTGGCTTCTTCCAGGGGATTGCGTTTGGCTTTGGTATACAATACCTGCGGATGGGAACGGCAGGATATCCTGCAGGTCCTGGATGGCGTCGTGGACATCTATTTGGCCGATCTCAAATACATGGGATCTGATATGGCCCGGACCTATTCTTCGGAGGCTGAGAGCTATCCCCTGATGACCAGGTCGGCGCTTAAGGAGATGAACCGGCAGGTGGGAGTGGCAAGGCCAGAGCGAAACGGGGTGATTTTCAGGGGGCTGATGATCCGGCACCTGGTGATGCCGGGAAACACCAGCGGATCGCTGGAAGCCATGCGCTGGATAGCCGACCACTTGCCTGCCGAGACCTACGTGAACATCATGCTTCAGTACCGGCCCGCTTACCGGGCCCATCTTTATCCTGAAATCGACCGCCCGGTGAGCAGGTCCGAATATGGCGGGGTGGTGGAAGAAGCGCGCCGGTGCGGACTGACCCAACTGGATGTGGACCTGTGATCCCTGCCTCAGTCGTGCACAATCCCTGTAAGTGTATGC
>CBDTYO010000497.1:0-2850 GCA_965364615.1 uncultured Bacteroidia bacterium | reverse complement strand
TTCATCGATCCCGATACGCCTCTGGTTGGCAGCCACCAGCGGACTCACAAAGGGATCCCAGTTGGGGATCAACAGGGTTTTTCCCTCCACCTTTTTTTCTACCCGGGGCAGGAGTGAACCCAGGTCCGGTGCCGGGATGGCCCCTGCCTTCCTGTCGTGGTTCCGGAAGGAACGAAGTGCCGCTTCGATCCGTGTCTCGTAGCCCGTGTTGGAATCATGTTCATCGATCTGAATGATCAGGTAGGGCTTGTCGTAGAGGTTCATCAACTGCTTGAAATAGTCGATGATGAAAGAATCGGGTGCGCATTTGAAGGCAGTGATCAGCACCGGATACAGCTTGGGGGTTCTTCCCGTCAGTTCGGCTGCCCGCAAAATGTTGCCCGCAAAATGCCAGGGGGTCTTCTCCAGCAATCTGTTGAAGCCTTCATCCCGATCGGGATCCACCTGCAGCATGTCCTGATACCAGGCATCAATCCCCATGCCCGTGAAAATATCCGGGATCCCCTTGTTCAGGGTATCGGACAGCACCACATAGGGCCGCCCCAGCAGCACCACCGACACATCACCGGCGGGGTCAAACCCAGACTTAAACAGCGCCTTGAGCTTCCTGTTCTGATGCAAAGATTCGGCGCTGGCATGTTTAAATGCTCTTGATACCTTTGAAAGGGTCAGGCCTTCGAAGCCCATCCTGTGAAACTCATTGATGAGTTGCCAGGCATTGTGATCTCCCTGTTTATCAAAATTAAGCAGGGGACTGATGAGCTTATCCTTGACCCTGGGTCCTTCCATATGGGCCAGTGAGGCACTGTATTGCGTATAATAGCAGAAGTTCTGTTCTGTTTTTCCAGGTTTGATTCTGGCTTCCAGGTAGACGGGCATAAATACATAGTCGCAGGTATCGGCCAGGTGGGAAACATGGCCATACATGGAATCAATGGGGGCACAAAACTCGGCTCCGGCAATCTTCTTCCCTGTTTTCAGGGAATCCCTGAATCCTTCACTGGTCCGGAAAGGAATATTCAATGTTTTGAAAAACCTGGTCCAGAAGGGAATATCCTCCACAAGGTGCAGGGTGGCCGGCATGCCTACCAGGGGCAATCCTTTGCCAGGCTGATGACTTTTTTCCTTCTGTTTTCTCCTGATCTTCCTGCGCTCCTTCATAAGTTCGAAGCTGCTCTGCTGCTTGCTCACAAACTTCTTGGTATCGTAATCCCTTCCACAGAGAAAACCATAGGCTTCTTTCTCCCCGTTGATGCTTGCCACACTGATGGTGCACCGGTTCAGGCAGAGCTCGCAGGTTTCGGTCTCTACCGGAATCACCCTGGTATAGAGATCAAGCCCCCTGAAGGCGGTGGCCCCCTGGTACTCTTCTTTTAATATGAGGGCGGTTCCCAGGGCCCCGGTCAGGTGACAGAGGGGGGAAATGAAGATTTTCTTGCCCAGGCGCTGCTCAAAGGCTGCCGCCAGGGCCCTGTTCTTGGCGGTGGCGCCCTGGAAGCAAACATGATCGCCGATGTGTGCCTCGCTGGCCACCTTTTTCAGGTAGTTTTCCCGGACCGAATGAATCACGGTGGCCAGCACTTCTTCCACCGCATAGCCCCTGCTCAAAAGCTGATTGATATCGCGCTCCATGAACACCGTGCACCGGTCGCTGGCCAGGGGGGCCCGCCTGCCCATGGCCAGGCGTTCATAATCCTTCAGCTTTACACCCAGCCTTCCGGCCAGCTCTTCAATGAAACTTCCGGTCCCTGCGGCACACACCGTATTCATGTGCGAAAAGGTGACCACCCCGTCCTTCATCTGGGTAAATTTGGCATCCTGTCCCCCGATCTCGATGATGGTATCGGTCAGGTAATTCAGTTCATAAGCAGCACGTGCATGGGCCGTGATCTCATCGACATTGAGGTCAGCCCCCACAATTCCGGCGATGAATTTCCTCCCCGATCCTGTGGTTCCGCAGGACTTGATGTGAAAGGGGCTCTGGATTTCCCTTGCCAGGTGATCGATGGCCTCAAAAAGGGCCTGCACCGCTTTCAAAGGTTGCCCTGAAGTATAGGTATAAAAGCCTGCAAAGGGCTTGCCCCCTTCAGTCAGCATAAGGGCTTTGGTGCTGGTCGATCCCACGTCGATCCCCAGGTAAAAGCCTGAAGGATCCTCCCCGGTAACTTCAAAAAGATCCACCTGTATATGGGCCGTATGATCGGTTCTTGTTGGCCGGTGGATGTACTGTTCCTGAATCTCGATCTCCTGGGAGGTGGACTGCGGAAGCTCCAGGGCTTCGTAAAAATAATCCAGGCTTCCCTCCCTGGCCAGCAACCTGGAAAGATCCACCTTGCCAGGGGTCTTTTTTGTTTGCAGTTCTTTAAGCATCAGGTGTGCCGCCCCCAGGGCGGGCCAGTGTTCTGAGAGGGGGTGGATCAGGATCTCCTTGCCTATGATCCGTTGCAGGTGCCTGACCACGGACTGGTTCCTGGAGACGCCTCCGGACATATAGATGGGCGATTCGGGGACAGATTTGTTAAAGAGGGTATCGGCAATATTATCTGCCAGCCCCTTGCAAAGGCTGTCACATATGGCCTCCAGTCCATACCCTTTTTGCTGGGCATGGATCAGGTCGGTCTTGGCAAAGACGGAGCACCGGGCAGCAATGTCCGGTATGTGGGAGCTGTTTTTCAGGGCCATGTCTGAGAGGTGCCCTGTGTCTTTCAGATTGAGGCGAACGGCCTGCTGGTCCAGAAAGCTTCCTGTACCGGCGGCACAGGAGGAACTGTGGCTGGTCTGGAGGTAATTGCCTTTTTCATCCAAAGCCAGCAGGTAAAATCGCTCGGCACCCACATGCAGGATGGAACG
>CBDTYO010000496.1:0-2863 GCA_965364615.1 uncultured Bacteroidia bacterium | reverse complement strand
GATCGTTTACCTGGCCAGCACTGCCTTCCGCACGCTGATCATCCCGCCCGATTCGAGGTGGAGGAAGTAGGTCCCGGCCGCCAGGTTACCGGGCTGCCAGGTCCGTTCGTGGAAGCCTTCCGGCAGCTCCTCATCCACCACCCGGTCCACCAGCTGTCCCAGCTGGTTGTAAACGTTCAGGGTCACATGGCCCGCTCTGGGGATCCGGAAGCCGATCATGGCCTCTTGCCCTACAGGGTTGGGGCGCACCAGTTCCAGGCCGAACTGGGCCAGCAACTCCTGGTCCGGGATGCCCGTTCCGCCAGTGGCTTCTGTCAATACATTCAGGCTCCATCCCTCCAGGACCCTGGAAGTAGCCTTGCGGCCTCCTGTTCCATGATCAATGACCGAGAGGGTCCAATCGCCTGCGGGAGAGGTTGTCAGAAACACCGAAAGGGGGTCTTCGGGCAGGTACCAGCCGGTGTACGGGGCATAGTCCCAGTCCAGATGCCTGTATTCCGTATCGGCAAAACCGGTACGGATGAAATTTTCCCCGGAGTGCACGGGCCGGTCGGCCAGGGTAACGGTCTTTCCCTCATGACTCAGGGTCACTTCCAGGTCACCCACCGAAGGATGCAGCAGGGAATCGATCTGTACCCTCACGCCATATAGTTCATTCACATCCGTGGTAAAATTGATCACATCCGTGGCCGTGGCGGCAGGGGTTATGGGAATGGCCAGGTCTTGCCTGGGAATCAGCAGGTGTGATGTTTCGTTGCCGTGGTCAAGCTTCATCACATATACCCTGGGATCCTGAGTGCCTGTGTAGGATGCGCGGCCGACGGTCAGGTATCCGAAATCATTGGTGCGGATGGCATCCCGGATCCCGGCACTGTAAAAGTTTCCATAGTCCTGAGTCCACAGGGAATCGCCAGTTTCCGCATCGATCTTCATCAGGATCATCTGGGAATGCATGGAGGCGTCATAATAGAATCCGGCCACCAGCAAATCGCCTTCACCGGTCATCATGATCTTGTTGGCAAAGTGCCTTTGGCTGCCCCCGTAGGTCTTCTCCCAGACTACCCCCCCGGCGGCATCGGCCTTGATCACATAGATCTGGTCCTTGTAATAAGTGGTTCCGGGAACGAGTACGCTTCCCGATCCGGCTAAATACACCGTATCACCATGAGTCAGTGCATCGGAGAACTCGTCTGTGTCCTCCCCTCCGTAATATTTGGTCCATTCCAGAATGCGATCCGCATCGAGCTTCTGAATGAACAGGTCCGTCTTGGTATCGGGACCCGTATAGGCGCTCCCGCCCATCAGGTAGCCATCACCGAACTGACGGATCCACCTGGCATACCCGCTCTGACCCACCGGAATGGTACGGTAAGAAGGGAAATCCGCTGCCTCATACTTACCTTCTTCATTTTTCACCATCCGCGTCACCATGGTCTGATCGGTCCCTCCTCCATCTTCCCGGAAATCGCAAACAATGATGTAACCGCCCCCGATGGCAGGCTGGATGCAGCGCCCTGTGATATGGTGCAGATTATTGTTGAAGTAAAGCGAGTCAAACAGTACGGATCCGTCGCCCCATACCTCGGTCAGGAACAATCCGGGAGGGGTTTCTGCGCTGGTTAGCGTTGTATCCCTGTAACCGGTCACCAGGTAACTTATGTAGGGCATGGGTGTAATGATCATATCATAGGCTTCCTGGTCCCAGGGAGTGCCTTCGGAGTTCCCCCCTACAAATACCTGATTCATAGATATCTCGTCTCCCCCTTCATCCACCCGCATCACCACCACTCCACTATAGCCATTGGCAGCCTGGATCTTCCTGCTTCCCACCATCACATAGCCTCCGTAGGGAGATTGTTTCACATCGTTGACGGTATAGGTACCCAGCTGATAGTCACCCGGGAGAAATTTATCCCAGACAACTCCGGGCGGGTCCTGTGCATGGAAATCATAGGAAACAAGCAGAAGAACAAGGCATAATAGGGAAGGGGCAGATAATTTTTTCATGATGGGATGACAATAAGATTTGATGGATGCAGCGTACGCACAATCCTGCCAGCCCGGCAGGACGAAACAGAGGATCAGGTCCCACTAATTTACGCCGATATCCGATATGGATCAAGGGCTTTATTCCATCGGATTTATCATTTTCCTGTTCATTGTTGTGTATGTGATCAAAGTGGCAACATGCGTTATAGACTTACAATGGGCAGGGCATTAATTTTGGTTTAGAACCAAAAAATGCATACAGTCATGAAAACATTCAAATTATTCAGCGCCTTGCTGCTCATTGCACTTATTGCAGGTGTTTCCTCTCTTGAGGCTCAAACCTTTCACAAAAATCTCTATGCAGAGGTAAATGATTATGTCTTTTGCCTGAATAAGCATTTGGTGGGAAACTGGACCTACCATGTTTCCTACCATGTGGACAAAAAGTCCGGGAACCTGACCAAGCTTCACTGGAACGTCAAGGATTGCAACCTGGAGGATCTGGATGGTAACCGGTATAAACTGAGAGAAACCGGCAACGATTCTTACCTCGGTCCGCTTGCTTCTCTGGGAGGGATCTCTTACCTGGATCTATGGAACAACATCATTTCATTTAACGAGCCTTTTGATATCACGTATTATGATGTGGAAGATGGCTGGATCGAAGCGCCCGTGGCTCTACCCTATAGTGGTTCAGTGGTTAGCACCTTTAAATTTCAGGGTCCCAAAGGAGAAAAGGTGACCTTCAAGGAAGTCACCGTATACCATATCAACCCGAATGGCAGTATCACAGTGGATTTTTCGAAAATTACGGACGAATGTAACTGGTAGTCAAAACGCCGTTATTCTGCATACTCCGGCTTCCCCACTTTCC
>CBDTYO010000495.1:0-2864 GCA_965364615.1 uncultured Bacteroidia bacterium | reverse complement strand
ATAAATGGCGGTATTTCTCTCAGTGGTGGCATTGATGGCCAGCCTGATGGAGCCTGGCTCTCCGCTGATGCCCACATCTCCCGTGGCAAAGATGGAGCCGTAAAACACATCATTGTCCAGCGAGCTGGTATTCATGCACATCAGGTTCCGGGCATCAATATGAATGCTGGTGTAGAAATCCCGTAGAAAGGTGTTGGAGACTGTTCCATTGATCTCAGCGGTGTTTCCGAATGCATCGCTGGCCGTGAAATCCTCCAGGTAGATGTTGTTGTTGTATATCCTGAAGGGATCATCGAACTGGTAAGTGGTATTGAGGTAGGAGATGGTCGCAGCACCCTGATTGATATCAACGGAACCGTTCAGCTTCGGCTCTTGGAGCGTTCCGTCGAGGGTCAGGTTTACCTTTCCGGTTCCGTTCAGTTCACTGACCAGCTTTCCCACATAAGGCTCCAGGGTTTGAAGCTCCAGTTCACTCAAATGAATATCAAAATCAAGCAGCCTGCCCTCCGGGGTGAAATCCCCGTCTACCTCAATGCTTCTGTTTCCACCGAGTTTGGATTCCAGCACCATATTGATGTTTCTCTGTGAATCATCCCAGGCCGCATTTAAACTGGTGCTGCCCATCACTTGCCGGTTAAACCTGAGGGTATCCACGAAAATATCGGAGAAGACATAGGGACTTCCGTCCATTTTGCGGTACGTAAGGATCCCGCTGATATTGCCCTCCAGGTCCGCGGGGATCCCTGCCAAACCGGATAGTTCACGCAGGTTCAGGTTTCTGAAATCCAGGTTGAAATCCTGATCCCCGTCCGAGGACAAAGTGCCATCGGCCACCAGGTATTTTTCCTGGCTCCTGACCGAAATGCTGTCCACCTGGGTATATTGCTCGTTGAAGCTTACAGAGGCTCTGTGTATTTCCCAGTCTTCATTGTTGATCACCACAGAAGAAGGCAGCACATGTACCACGAATCCCCGGTCCTCCAGGGAATCGGGTTCAAAGGCCCCGTTCAGGCTGATCAGGCCGCGGTAGCCGGGTTCGGACTGATTGTCCCAGCGCACTTCCAGGTACGCCGTGTCCCTGGAGGTATGGAGCTGGAAATGCTGGTTCTCAAGGGCATAATTCTTTCCATAAATCAGGGAATCAGAGATGAAATCAAAATGGAACTCCCCCTGGTCGATCTCCGAGCTCAGGTTTACCCTGGTCCACAGTCCGGGTCCCACCGCCAGGTTGGAGAAAGTAGCATCGGAGCTGCAAATTCCGGCGAATGGATCATATTCGCCATGGATTTGACTGCCTTCCCCGATTTGCAGTTTGGGATAGAAAAAGTCGAGGATGGGATTGACCCGTTTCAGGTCGAGAAGGTAGGTGAAATGGTTCGATGAGTCAGGATACAGATTACGTCCGGGCACCAGGTTTATATACTGATCGGCCAGGCTTCTGAATGATTCCGGCAATTCGCTCAACCTGTAGTGCCCTACGATGCTGGCATCAAAGAGCTCAGATTCAATGAGAATGGAGGAGGTATCGCTTGCATTTAAGGCCACCAGCTTCATATCGTACAACTGAACCTGTTCCCCCTTGCGTTCGAAGAGGCTGTTCACCAGCCTGATCTCGCCGTTCAATTGGTCCAGGGTACGCCCGGTCATATCGATTTCCACCAGAAAGGAGGCAAATGAATTGGGATCCTCAATGCCCAGTTTGAGAAAATGGGGCCGTGCCCGTGCCACATCGGCCGTAAAGTTGTAGGCGGGAACTTCCTCTGAGAAATCCATTTTTCCTTCAAAATTCATCCTGATGTTGGGGTCACTGATGCTGAAGCCTCCATCAAAGGTTTTGTTGGTGAGCGATCCATCCAGGGTGATATTGCTGTAAGCATACTGAGAGAATACCAGGGTATCAATGCTTCCTTTCAGGTCTGCCCGGATCTTCCCCTGGTAAAGGTTTCCGTCCACCATCACATCCATGTCCAGCTGGGAAAGTTTTTCCTGCTGATCCAGGAACTCGCCCAGCATAAAATCCCCGGTGCTCAGGTGTCCTTCAAATTGTATACCCAGGCTATCGGGCTTGAATGAGAGGTCCATCACCAACTCGCCCATATCTGTGAGCATGTAACCCGCAGCCACAAAATTGTCGGGATAACCCGTAAACTGCCCCTTGAAGTCCAGGTCACCCAGGTTGATCCAGGGGGTCAGCAGGACATCTCCACGATCCCTTCCTTTCACCAGGAGATCATGCAGGGCAGTGACCGAGGAGTTCAGCTCCCTGAAATTGAAATCCAGGAAAGTGGACCGGAAATCGGGGAGACCTACCATGAAGAAATCAAAGGCCAGGGTGCTGTTCTGATCAAAGGTCACAAACAAGTCATCGCCTTTCAGGGCGCTGAGCTTGCCTTGAACGCTTCCATCCACGGTAACCTGGTCGATCAGGGTATTGGTGCCTGACACAAAGCTGGAAAGGTCATCCAATTTCAGCAGCGATTCACGGGATTCAAATCCCAGGTCCACTTCCCGGGAGAAATACTTGAATCGGCTCCAGTGCTCGAAGTCGAAGGTGAGTTTGGGAACATGAAGCTCTGAACCCCGGGTCTCCACCTCAAGGTCTGTAAAGTGCATGTGTTTTTTACCAATGGAAAAAAAGGTGGCCAGCTGCTCAAAGTCGAACCCGGATTGTTCCAGGGCTGAGAGAGAGAGGATGTTCATGCTTACGGTATCCCGGTAAGTCTTCAGATCCTCCAGGGTAATTTCCAGATCCCGGAGATCAAAGTCGTTGAAATCGATGTCAGATCTGGCAGGGGGGGCATTCATCCTGGAGAGGGAAAAACGCCCATTGGTCATGGTGATCTCCCCAAAATGGATCTGCCCTT
>CBDTYO010000494.1:0-2884 GCA_965364615.1 uncultured Bacteroidia bacterium | reverse complement strand
GCAGGTGCGCTAACCGGACTGCGCTATACCCCGTTCGATCCCGCCCTGAGGCGATTTTCGAGGGGCAAATGTAGCAATTATTTTCCATATTATTGCGATCTCTGGCCAAGGCACTTTCCAGGTGAAAATTGCCATTTCCAGTGGGAAAGGAGGTGCGGGAAAATCCTCCTTGATACAGGGTTACGAAAGCCATGATCCGGGGCAAGCCTCAATTCACAGGAAAAAACTATCTTGGCTTCCATTTCAATAAAATGGAGAAAGCCAGGAAATTATTAAGTGAGTCTCCTTATGCCAGGTGGGGCGTATTGTTGCTGCTGGGACTCACCCTCAGTGTGAATTACTATTTCTACGATGCTTTCTCCTCACTGAAGGCCCTCCTTACCCAGGAATTTGCCTTTACCAATACCCAGTACGGATTGTTTGTTTCCTTTTATGCAGTGCCCAACACCTTCCTGTTGATGGCGGTACTTGGGGGCATGATCCTGGACAGGCTGGGCATACGCCGCACGGGATTCATGTTCGTGTTTTTCATGGCCTTTGGGGCAGTCCTCACCGCCTACGGAGCCAGTGATTTTTGCAGGGCAGGCGGGCCCGGATACCAGATGATGAGTTCCGTGTTCCCCCAGTACAGTCCGGAATTGAAAATGATGCTGGCGGGAAGGTTCTTTTACGGGCTGGGTGCCGAGACCAGCATCGTAGTGGTCAGCAAAGCCCTGGTCAAATGGTTCAAGGGGAAAGACCTGGCCCTGGCTTTTGGATTAAAGGTAGGCTTCGGACGGCTGGGTTCCTTCCTGGCCCTGAGGCTATCCCCTGCCCTGGCTCAGGACGGAGCCCAACTGACCACTGCCATCTGGTTTGCCGCCATGTTGGTTTGTATCGGGCTTCTGGCCTTTATTGTATATATGGTATTTGATCTGAAACTTGACCGTGAACTCAAAACCACGGCCACCAGGCGTTTGGCCGAAAAATTCGTGATCCGTGACATTGTGGGCATCCTCAGGAACCGGGCGTATATATTTATCCTGCTGCTTTGTGTCACCTTTTATTCTGCCGTATTTCCTTTCATAGCCTACGCACCCGATTTTTTTTATCATAAATTCGGAATCTCACTGCTTGAGAGTGGAAAGATTACCTCCCTGCTGCCCCTCGGAACCATGCTGTTTACCCCCCTGTTTGGATTCCTGGTGGACCGGAAGGGACGAAGCGCCACTGCCATGATCATCGGAGCTTCCACCCTGGTACTAGTGCACCTGGTATTTGCCCTGACTCCCCTGAAACCCCACTTTTTCCTGATACTTCTGGGTATTGCATTTTCCCTGGTACCGGCAGCCATGTGGCCTTCCATGGTGAAACTGGTGAAGGAAAAAGAAATTGGCACGGCCTACGGAATGATGTACTCGGTGCAGAACCTGGGACTCTGGGGAATACCCATCCTGGCAGGAATGGTCCTGGACAAAACCAATCCGGGTAACCCGGATGTGCTGAACTATACCCCCACCATGTTGCTGTTTGCCGCCCTGGGCCTCTTGGGTCTCCTGTTTGCACTGGTGCTGAAATGGGAAGACAGAAGAAGCCATTACGGGGTCGAATTACCCCTGAATAAAAAGTAGAACTCCACAGGGCCTTGCCCGGAGGATGTAGCCGGGGATCGGCAAAAAATGATTAATTTACTCCCTTTCAGAAATCTGGCAAAATGGAAGGTAATGCCTTGGTACTCGGACTGCGCAACCTGTTGATGGGGGATGAAGGCATCGGAGTAAAGAGCATTGAATATATGCAAGACCATGCCTTCCCAGAGCATGTGAGATTGCTGGACGGGGGAACCGGTGGCTTTCACCTGCTTTCCCTCTTCAAGGATTATGAACGTTTAATCATCTCCGATGCCACCCTTGGAGGCGACAACATTGGGGACATTCGGGTACTCAAACCCAGGTTTGCCTCTGACTTTCCCCGTTCGTTCACCTCCCATGACATTGGACTCAGGGATCTGATGCAATCGGCCGAACTCATCGGGGATCTGCCCGAGATCTACCTGATCACCATCAACATCAGTGAATTCAACAAGGTCCGGATCGGTCTTTCGGAAAGCATGGAGAAATGTTTGCCTGCAGTGCACCGGACCGTCAATAAGATCCTGCAGGAAATGGATCAGGCATGAAGGGGCCATCCTGCCTGTGAAATATGTAAATGTTGCAACATGTAGATAATCTCATATATTTAAAGAATAAAACCTGATAACTATGTGTTTAGCTGTTCCGGGAAAAGTGATTTCCATAGACCTGTCCGATCCGGACATGAAGATGGCCAAGGTGAAATTCGGGGAGATCATCAAAGATATTTGTATCCAGTGGGTGGATGATGTGAAGGTGGGAGAATATGTGATGGCGCATATTGGGACTGCTTTAAGCAAAGTGGACGAGGCTGATGCCCTATATACCCTGAACGCATTGAAAGAAATGGGAGACATCGAGTGAAGCACATTGACGAATACAGGGACAAAGAATTGGTCGAAAAGCTGATCAGCGAGATCGGCAAACAGCTAACCCGTTCCTGGACCCTCATGGAAATCTGCGGGGGACAGACCCATTCCATCATGAAATACGGTCTTATGGATCTGCTGCCCGCAGAGATCACCATGATCCATGGACCCGGATGCCCGGTATGCGTAACACCTGTGGAACTGATAGACAAGGCCGTAGCGCTTTCTATGTGTGAAGGCACCATCCTGGCCTCCTTCGGAGATATGTTGCGGGTTCCCGGATCCTCAAAAGACCTCCTTGGCGTCAGGGCCGAAGGCGGCGACGTGAGGATCGTATTCTCCCCCCTGGATGCGGTAGATCTGGCTGCCAGGAATCCGGAAAAGCGGGTGGTCTTTTTTGCGGTG
>CBDTYO010000493.1:0-2884 GCA_965364615.1 uncultured Bacteroidia bacterium | reverse complement strand
TTCCTTGACCAGCTGTATCTCCCGGGTATCTTTGTGGTAAACTTCAAAATCAAGAATAAACAGGGGCTGAAACAGGTTGGAGCGATTTTGCTTTCTGGACTTCCGGACCCCTTTTACCATGTAGGCCTGCCTTCCATACTGTTCTGTGTAACAATGCACCACCAGGCTCGATTCGCCATAGCGGGTGGTATGCAGCACTATGCCCCGGGTCTTACGGATCATATCAGCGATGATAAATCAAGCAACAAGATCATGACTAGTGAATGAAGAGCAATTTGGTCACATGCGAAAAGGCTCCATCGGGACTGGCCAGGTAGACCATGTATACCCCTGTGGCCACGCGTTCGCCACGGAAATTGGTGCCGTCCCAGATGGCCTGTCCACCCAGCGACTCGGTTTCAAACACCAGGTTGCCCCCTATGTCTGTGATCTTCACATTGGTATTGGCCACCAGTCCCTTGATGGCCACCGGTCCTTCATAGGTCTCCCTCACTGGATTTGGATAGACCACTACCTCATTGTACAAATCCCTTCCCGACAGCGCATCTCCCTTGAAGGAAATGATCCCTTTGTCGGTCCCAAAAAACACCTCCCCGGAGGTCCCGTCCACGCAAATATCGATGATATTGTCGGATAAGAGGGGACTGTTGCTGGAATTGAATTGATGGATCTGCTCCAGGCCATCTTCTGAAACCAGGTATGCTCCCCCTCCCGCAGTGCCAAGCCATTTGCGATTGGCCCCGTCCACCTCAACACAAGTGACTATTTGGGTCCCAAGCAGTGGATCTGCCAGGCCGCTGCCGTCGTTGCGCGGAATCAGTACCGGCTGGGCATAGAGTTCCCCATCCGAAAAAAGACGATACGGACTGTACATGACCAGTACCCCCTGGTTGGTTCCCAGCCAGAGGTTGCCGTTCTGATCCTCTGCAAAAGACCTTACATCATTGGTAATGACCTTTCCGAACCTGTCCTCCACACTTACCTTTCTATATAGGTCGTCTGAGATATCGTCAACTGTAAGGTTGTAGTCCATGGCAAACAAGCCGTTTCCACGGGCCACAATCACCCAGATATGGCCGGACTGGGTCACCAGGATATCTCCCAGTGCATTGTAATCGGTTAGCAGGTCATCCACACGGAAACTTTTCCAGTTTCCATCCGGTTTCAACACAGAGATGGGTTCAGACACTTTGGTGTTGGTCATCCACAGGTTACCTGCAGGATCAAAGGCCACTCCTCCTATCCTCACAAAATTGCCCGGCAGAAAGGTCTGCAGGGAACTATTGACCTCTGTGTAGCGATTGATCCCCTGTGGGGTAAACTCGATCAAACCCCATCCCCAGGAGCCCGCATACACATGCATGGGATCGGATGGGTCAATGGCCAGTTTTATCAAATCCCTGTCTTCCCAGTTGCTGCGGGTAGACCATTGTTGATCCATGAAAGTCTGCAGTGATGCCGAACGAAAAAGGTTGCCCCAAATGGTGGTGACTCCACCCTGAACAGCATGAAGGATATTTTGAGAAGCCTCCATATCAAATACCGAAACAGAACTGGGTCCGTTGGGAACAATGGACCACTGCCCTCCCCCCTGGTTGCTGATCAGACCTCCTCCAAAAGAGGCTATCCAAAGGTTTTGGTTTTCATCGATCGAAGCGGAACGTGGTTGGTTCACCTCATGCTCCTGCACCACCAGCAGGTCGTCGTTGATCAACTGGACCACCGTATCACTGACCAGGGTAAGCACATTTCCCTGCCTGTGTAGCTCATGGCATATCTTTCCGGTAAAATAGGGGTAGTTATTCCAAAGGCCTCCGTTTTGGAAATATACTTGATCCTGCTGGTCGGCCGGATCGTCGAAAGAAGCGAATAGCGCATTGCTGAAGGCTGCTATGCCATGAAAGGCCCCTGTGGCATTGGGGATATCACTGACCAGCTCCCAGGAATTAAAATCCACCAGGAAAGGATCTGAAAGCAATCCCCTCCTGATGCCCTGGTCAGTGGCAGCATAAAGGTAGGTGCCATCCGAAGTGACCTGGTTCACCTTCAATGCCTCCCCATTATCTCCAATAAAGTAGGTCTCGCTGATCTCATCTCTCTCCAGGTTCAGCACGACAATGCCAAAGCCTGCGGAGAGATAGGCAGTCTGACCTATGTAATAGATGTCATAAATGGATTTGTCCCCTGGAATCTGTTTCTTCATGATATCGGGGATATTGACCACTGATTCCCCCCTGATGATATCCAGGTTGGAATTCTGGTAGGCAAGGATCAGAATCTCAGACTCGCTGGCCCATCGCATGGCAGACACGCCATTATCGGACAAGCCGTCTACCTTGGAAATTTTCTCTACTGAATTGTCCTCCAGGTTATAATAAAACAGGCCCCCGGTAGCAGAACAATATATCTTATTGTTGGTGGCTTCAGCCAGTGTGCAAAACTGGTAAGGCAAATGGGTCCTCCACTGTCCCATGGGGATCTGGGCAGTCAATGCAGCAAACCCGAACGACCAAGTAGCTATGAGCAATAACAAAAGCCTTTTCAGCATCACAAGAGTTTCTTTAAATACGCAAAATCCTTCAACATATTACATCCCTTTGAGCATTTGTACCAGTTGCTCCACAGCCTTTGCACGATGGCTGATCTTGTTTTTCAGTTTGAGATCCATTTCCGCAAAAGTTAGTTCATGGCCCTTAGGGCGAAAGACAGGGTCATATCCAAAGCCCATGGCCCCAGAGGCCCTTTCAGTGATCCAGCCTTCAACCACTCCCTCAAACTGGTGTTCTTTCCCCTCCAGGACCAGCGCAATGACCGCGGTGGGCGCGATAAGATAGGCCTCGGGCGTGGGCGTTCCGCCGGCCAGGTCATAAAGTAGGATCCAGGC
>CBDTYO010000492.1:0-2890 GCA_965364615.1 uncultured Bacteroidia bacterium | reverse complement strand
CTGGATGTGCTGGATCCTTCTATCATGCCTTCCACAGGAACCCCTGAACCCGGGGGCATGGAATGGTACCCCATGCTTCAGTACCTTAAAAAGGTGTTCCAAACGAAAACAGTGGTGGGTTTTGATTTGGTGGAATTTGCCCCTGTAAAAGGGCTGAAGGCTCCTGATTTTCTGGTGGCCAAACTCTATTATAAACTTCTGTCTTACAAATTCAGTTTTTAAAAACCTTGGGAAATGAAAGATCACAGAGGTCCAGTCAGCGAATTCATGCTGAAACATTTCAAGCACTTCAATTCAGCAGCCCTGGTGGATGCGGCCCGGGCCTACCAGGAACAGCTGGATCGGGGAAACAAGATGATGGTGACCCTGGCAGGGGCCATGAGCACGGCCGAGCTGGGCAAGTCACTGGCTGCCATGATCCGGCAGGATAAGGTACACATCATCTCCTGCACAGGAGCGAACCTGGAAGAAGACCTGATGAACCTGGTCGCTCATACACATTACAAGCGGATTCCAGAATACCGGGACCTCACTGCCGAACAGGAACGCGAGCTGATGAACGGGGGATTGAACAGGGTCACCGATACCTGCATTCCGGAGGAAGAAGCCTTCAGGCGTCTCCAGAAACATGTATTTGCTCAATGGAAGGAAGCTGAAAGCAGGTCGGAACGCCATTTTCCCCACGAATATCTCTACCGGGTGCTCCTGTCAGGCGAACTGGACCAGTATTACCAAATCGATCCGGCTGACAGCTGGATGCTGGCAGCGGCCGAAAAGAACCTGCCCATGGTGGTGCCGGGCTGGGAGGACTCCACCCTGGGGAATATCTTTGCTTCATACTGTATCAAGGAAGAGCTGCAGGCATCTACCGTAAAATCGGGCATCGAATACATGGTCTGGCTGGCCGGATGGTATACCGAAAACACCATGGAAAAAGGTGTCGGCTTTTTTCAGATCGGCGGTGGCATAGCCGGTGACTTTCCCATCTGTGTGGTTCCCATGCTTTACCAGGACCTTGAAAGAACCGAAACCCCTTTCTGGAGTTATTTCTGTCAGATTTCAGATTCCACAACCAGTTATGGTTCCTATTCTGGGGCGGTTCCCAATGAAAAAATCACCTGGGGGAAACTGGATGTGGATACCCCCAGGTATATCATAGAGTCGGATGCCACCATTGTTGCTCCCCTGGTCTTTGCCTGGCTGCTCAAATGGTAGCTGCCCTTACATTCCGAAGGCATAATAAAAGGTCCCGGGATAGTCCTCATAGACCCCTTCCAGCATAACCCCCCCTTTGGCCTTTTCCAGGTAGCTGACAAAGTCCTCCACACTACCCGGCGACTTTCCATCCACCTTGGTAATGATGAAACCTTTTCGGATATCGGTATGGTCCCGGAGTTTTCCCGGACCCAGACTGGTCACTTTCAGTCCTCCATCAATGCCCAGGTCGCTGGCTGTTTCGCTGTCCACTTCTTCCAGTTCCACCCCGATGATCTCCAGGACACTTCCCTTGCTTTTAGGCGATAGCCTTGCCTCGCCCTCCTGGTTCCTGAGAACTACTTTGAAGGTCAGCTCCTTTCCAGATCTGTCCACTTTCAGGCTAACTGCATCGCCTGGCCGTTTCCGTCCGATGGTCTCCAGCAGTTCTCCTGAAGTACTGGTTTCGGTGTCGTCCACCCTTACAATGACATCACCCACCTGAACCCCGGCTTCACCGGCGGCACTGTTGGCTGTGATGCTGTCCACATACACCCCTTCAGTAAGGTCCAGGTCCTTCTCCCTGGCCAGATTCCCATCCACACTTCTGATCATCAGGCCCAGGTAACCGCGCTGCACCGTGCCATATTCCATCAGGTCCTCCACCACCTTGCTGACAATGTTGGATGGGATGGCAAAACCATAGCCCGCATACGCTCCAGTGGTACTGGCAATGGCCGTGTTGATCCCCACCAGTCCGCCCCGTAAATTGACCAGCGCTCCTCCGCTGTTCCCGGGATTGATGGCAGCATCGGTCTGGATAAAGGACTCGATGGCGCTCCTGTCCCTCAAAATATTGATGTTTCTTGCCTTGGCGCTGATAATTCCGGCGGTCACCGTCGAGTTAAGGTTGAATGGATTGCCGATGGCAAGCACCCACTCACCCACTTCCACTTCATCGGAGTTGGCCAGAGGCAGATAAGGCAATCCCTTTTCCCTGATCTGTAGCAGGGCCAGGTCGGTGGATGGATCAGATCCTAAGACCTTGGCCTTGAAGACCCGGTTATCGTTGAGGGTGACCTCTATATCGTCGGCCCCAGAGATCACGTGTTGATTGGTTACGATATAACCATCCGCGTTAATGATCACCCCTGAACCGGTCCCCATCCGGGGAAGCTGGTTTCCCGGATTGGGTTGTTCAAACCTGAAATCCGGTCCGAAAAAATACCTGAAAAAATCTTCATTGGGCATCCGGTAGGGTTCCGGGCTTTGCCAGGGGCTGTTCCTGCCGGAACGGTTGAGCATGGTGGATTTAATATGCACCACCGCAGGGGTAACGCTCTTTGCGACCCCGGTAAATTCAAGTGGAACCACTTCCCCGTCCTCGTTGACAACGTAACTTGCTCCCAGCACAGGAGCTGAGGAAAGGTGTTCTACCGTTACGGATTTTTTATCTTCCAATAAATAAAAGGCTCCGGTGGTGAGAACGCTTCCCAGCACCGCAGCCAAAAAAAGCGTGCTGAATCTTTTCCATTTCATCACATGGTCCTCCAGATTAGATTTAATGGCAGGGCCATTGGCCCTGCCTGTGAGAATGAATTAGCTGACTTTGGTGAATTAGTTGACTTTGATCTGCCGAGCCGGTTTGGGTTTGATCTCTTCCCGCTTGGGTAAGGAAATTTGAAGTATCCCCTCG
>CBDTYO010000491.1:0-2907 GCA_965364615.1 uncultured Bacteroidia bacterium | reverse complement strand
TGATCCAATGCACCCTCATCACGGTTTCCAGGCGGTGCTCCACCCCCTGAAAGTCCATCAATGCCTCGCGGATCACATCGTTGCGTATTTTCAGTACATTTCCTGCAATCCCTGCTGCCATGCTGTTGTATGTGTTGTGCCTTCCTTTCAGGGAGAGTTCGTGGACAGACATGCTGAAATCCACATCATCAAATTCGATCCGAAGTTCCTCATCATTCTCCACCCAGGCCACATCCTTTTCCTTTTTCTCATAGGCAAAGGGAAGCTGTTCGGCCCTGGATACAATTTTCTCCAGTTCTTTGATGGTGATTTCATCATCGGAGCAGAAAACGAAGTACTCTTCCTCAGTCAGATTCTGGGTGACCCTGAATTTGGAATCCACGTAGTTCTGAAAATTATAATCGTAGCGGTCCAGATGATCGGGAGTGATGTTCAGCATGATGGCGATATCAGCCTTGAACTGGTACATTCCATCAAGCTGAAAACTGCTTAATTCCAGCACATAGTAATCATAGGCCTCGGTGGCCACCTGGTAGGCAAAACTTCGTCCCACGTTCCCTGCCATACCCACATTGAGACCTGCCTTGCGCATCATGTGATGGATCAGCGAGGTGGTGGTGGTTTTTCCATTGCTCCCGGTAATGCAGATCTTCTTGGCATTGGTGTAGCGGCCGGCGAACTCGATCTCGGAGATAATGGGAACCTCCTTCTTCCTCAACAACTTTACAATGGGGGCGCTTTCGGGGATGCCCGGACTCTTGATTACCTCCGTGGCATTGGTAATCAGTCTTTCTGTATGACCCCCCGATTCATAAATTACCTGGTATTCGTCGAGCATTTCACGGTAGAAGGGCTTGATCTTACCGGCATCTGAAACAAAAACGTCCTTCCCCTTGGTCCGCGCAAGGATGGCTGCGCCGGTCCCGCTTTCACCTGCACCAAGTACCACTATTCGTTCTCTGTTTTCCATAGAGTGTATTTTCTGTTATTATCTGATTTTCAGGGTTACCACTGTAAACACTGCCAGCATGATCCCCACAATCCAGAACCTGGTGACGATCTTGGGTTCCGGATATCCCTTCTTCTGGTAATGATGGTGTATGGGTGACATGAGGAAGATCCTCCGTCCTTCCCCGTATCTTCGTTTGGTGTGCTTGAACCAGCTCACCTGCAAAATGACCGAAATGCTCTCAAAGAGGTAGATTCCGCACAGAATGGGAATCAGCAATTCTTTCCGGATCACCACCGCAAATACGGCAATGATCCCCCCCAGGGCCAGACTCCCCGTGTCTCCCATAAACACCTGGGCCGGAAAGGAATTGTACCAGAGAAAACCTATGGTGGCTCCAATGAAGGCCCCGGCAAAAATCACCAGCTCCCCGGCATTTGGTATATGCATGATATTCAAGTAATTGGAGTATATGGCATTGCCCGAGACCCAGGCCAGGATACCCAGGGTCACCCCAATGATGGCCGCCGATCCCGTAGCCAGTCCGTCGAGCCCATCGGTCAGATTGGCCCCGTTGGAAACCGAAGTCACAATAAAAATGACGGCCAGCACGAAAATGATCCATACCAGTTTATCGGCATATTTGCCGCTGAACCAGACCAGCCACGAATAGTCAAACTCATTGTTCTTGATAAAAGGGATGGTGGTAAGCGGCTGCTTGTGCTCCTGGACCACATAGAGTTTGCCCCCCTCGTCGACCTGCATCTCCTGGGTGCTGTACTGATCAAAATTTTCCTGGGTGATGGTGATGCGCTCACGGATCCTCACATCGTCACTCAGGTAGAAAGTGAGCCCGACGATCAGGCCGAGTCCCACCTGGCCAATCACCTTGAATTTCCCTGCCAGTCCCTTTTTATCTTTCTTGAATACCTTGATATAATCGTCCAGGAATCCGATCAGTCCAAGCCAGAAGGTGGCGATCAACATCAGAATGATATACACATTGGTCAGGTTGGCAAAAAGCAGGACCGGAATGATGATGGAAGCCAGGATGATGATCCCGCCCATGGTGGGCGTTCCCTGTTTCAGGTTCTGGCCCTCCAGACCCAGATCACGTACCGATTCCCCAATCTGCTTGCGATGCAGAAGTTTAATGATCCGTTTGCCCACGATCATGGAGATCACAAGGGAAGTGATCACCGTAAAGGCAGCCCTGGAGGAAAGGTACTGGAACATTCCCGCTCCGGGTATATCGAACTGCTCGAGGTATGCAAACAGGTGGTAGATCATGTTTATCCCTTTAAATGCTGTTTGAGTATCTCCAAATCATCAAAATGCCTCTTCTCTCCCTGTATTTCCTGAGTTTTCTCGTGGCCCTTGCCGGCCACCAGGATGATGTCTTTGTCCCCGGCAATGATGCAGGCAGTGCGAATGGCCTCTTCGCGGCTTACAATCCGCATGGTCCGGTCGAGCAGCTCTTTCGGAATCCCCTCCATCATTTCATCCAGAATGGACTCCGGATCCTCATCCCTGGGATTGTCCGAAGTAAGAATCACTTTGTGGCTGGAATCGGCCACAATTTTTGCCATCAGGGGCCGCTTGCCCCGGTCCCTGTTGCCTCCTGCACCCACCACGGTGATAATTTCTCCCCCGCCCACGTTCACTTCGCGGATGGTTTCCAATACATTCTTCAGGGCATCGGGAGTATGTGCATAATCCACAATGGCTGTGGTGCCTTTTCCCGATCGGTAGGTTTCGAACCTGCCCGATACGGGATTCAGTTCACTCAGGGCGGCCAGGACTTCTTCGGTGTGGTGCCCCAGGAGCACGGAGGCCCCGAAAGCGCAAAGGAGATTCGCCGCATTGAACCGCCCGGGAAGCTTCACCCAAACTTCATGTCCATTGATCTCCATGGAGGTGCCTTCCAGGTGCATTTCTTTGATTTTTCCCCGGAAATC
>CBDTYO010000490.1:0-2915 GCA_965364615.1 uncultured Bacteroidia bacterium | reverse complement strand
TAGAGCGCTGACTGTTCGCATCCCGCAAATGAATAGGAGTGTATGATCTTTTTTAGCAGGTCCGGGTTCTCACTGTTTTGCTCAAACTGCGGTCCGAAATGCAGGTCCAGTCCTTCGCAGGAAAGAATATTTTCTTTCTCTATCATCCCGTCAATGGTGGCCCGGGTTCTTTCCGTGCGTGAACTGCTTCCTCCCTGCTGGTCCAGAAGTCCGGTGACCAGGAAGTAATCTTCCATGACCTGATTCCTGTCTATCACAGATGCATTCTGCAGCAGGAGGCCGGCTGCCATGTAATTCAGCATGACCGTCTCCCGGGATTTGTATTCCTGGATTTCCAGGCTCTTCTTAAGCATGCCATAGGCTGCCTCAATCTGCTGGTGATCATCACTTCGGAACCTGAGCAAATCGCTGCCTTTGCGACCAAGGATGTTCCCTTCTCCTCCAAAATAGGTCATCCTTTGATCGTATATGAGCATCAGGGTATCTACCTTGGCATTCCTGGCCTGACCTTCAGGTGTTTCGTTGATGAAGTGACGATACATGGTCACTCCGTCCACGTAAAGTTTCTCACTGACATCAGGATAATCATTAAACAAGGTCCACCACGATTCCAGGGCCAGATCGTAATCTTTCCATTTGAAGAATTCCCTGTAGGTGGACATGAGTTTCCCACGAATGAGCTCATCATCAGGAGTTAATTCTTTATCTGCTAACAGATCCTGTGAAAAAACCGACTGCTGGAAAACGATGGCAAGCACCGACAGGAAAAGGATTCTCATGACAAAAACCAGTTTAAATTGAACCATATCATGATAAATTCAATAATTGGGCCATAGGCTTTATATTATTGATATATAGATACATAAAGCTGAACGGGTGTCCGGCAATCGTCCGTTTTCGCACACCCGGGAGTCCATTTCCGGTCGAATTTTTACCTTTTCAACCCGGGCAAAAAAGGCCAATCATTGATAGAAAACCTTTGGTGGGAATAATCAGAGAAGCTATTATTCATCCCTTAAGGCATCGGCCGGATTCAGGTTGGCTGCGCGCCAGCTTTGCCAGCTTACCGTGAGCAGCGCGATGACGAGGGCGATGATCCCGGACACTGCAAATATCCACCAGCTGAGGGCTGTCTTGGTGGCATAATTTCGGAGCCATCCGGTCATGACAAACCAGGCAATGGGACAGGCGGTGATGAATCCAATGGCCACCCAGATCATGAAGTTCTTGTTCAATAGCACCATGATCCTGTTGGTTTCGGCCCCATTGGCCTTTCTGATCCCTATTTCCTTGGTGCGTTTTACAATCGCGTACGCCGATAAACCGGATAATCCCAAACAGGCAAGGACGATGGCAAGCAGGGAACTGACCAGGAACAATCCGCTGAAACGCTGCTCTGCCTGGTATTGCTCGTTGTAAAAATCATCCAGGAAGAAAAAGTGGAAGGGATTTCCAGGGTAATGAGAGATCCAGATGTCCTCAAGCTCAGAAACAAGCCTGTTTATATCTGCCATCTCGGCTCTTATGGTATAATACAAGTTGGCCGGGTAATTAAAGAATGCCACGGGTCCGGGCAATTCCTTCATGATTTGCTGATTAAAATCCCTGACCACGGCTTTGACATGGACCATTTGCCTGCCACCGCGCAATATATCTCCGATGGTACTCTCTGCATCTTCAAAACCAAAATAGGGCAGGGCAGCTTCATTGATGATGATGTTGCTTGAATCCTCCCCCATGGTGGCACTGAAGTTTTCTCCTGCGATGAGTTCCATGCCGTAGGTATCAAAGAAATGATCGTCCACATAATACATGTCAATCACCTTTTCTGTATTTCGACCCTCCACGGGTATTCCGAAGACGCGGGTGTTGGTAATCTCTTTGCCGGGAATGGAGGTGGAGGAGGTGACATTCCTGACCATGGACAGGGTGCCTATATCCTCCTTGAATGCTTCAAGTCCGTTCATGTATGATTCATAGGAATCTGCCCGGAACACCCTGGGCCCTTCCAGGACGATCAGGCCTTCTGGGGTAAAACCCAGGTCGTGATGCCGCATAAAGCTCACCTGGCGAAAGATGGTGATGGTTCCGATGATCAGGATGACAGATACGGTAAACTGGAATACCACCAGTGCATTCTTCATGCGGGCTATCCATCCCCCTCCGCCTGGGACCTTTCCTTTCAGCACCAGGGCAGGAGAAAACCGTGAACTGTAAATGGCAGACAGGAAACCGGTAAACAGCGTCCCGGAAAGCAGCAGAATCACAAAGAGAAGTACCATGCTTAACAGATCGAGCTGCAAGGGACTTTGCATCACCTGTTTAAAGAATGGAAGCAGGAGCAGGACACCGGTGAAGCTGATGACCAGTGCCATCAGGTTCAAAAGGGCTGATTCTGTCAGAAACTGAAGGATCAAATCTTTCCTGAAGGCGCCTGATACTTTTCGTATGCCCACTTCATGGGCCCTTTCCACTGCGCGGGAGGTGGCCAGGTTGAGGTAATTGATGAAGGCAATCAACAATACGAGCAGGGCAATGATCCCCAGTGAATTCACATTCCGGTAGTTGCCATTGACTTCCAGTTCATTGCTGATGGCTGAATGCAAATGTATATCGGTGAGCTTCACCAGCTTAAACTCCATCAGAAAGAAGGCCCGTTTCATGAAATCGCCCAGAAAAGCTTCCGGGATTTGCGGGATCTTGGCCTGCAAGGCATCCACATCCGTGCCCGGAGCCAGGAGCACATAGGTATATACATCTTCCCCCCACCAGGAATCATCCCATAGCCTGCGGTTTCGCTGGACCAGGTTCTCATAGGACAGCAGGATATCAAAACCAAAGTGGGAATTTTGTGGGAGGGATTTAACCACCCCTGTGATCACATACTCGAACGCCCCATCGATTTTAAGCACTTT
>CBDTYO010000489.1:0-2950 GCA_965364615.1 uncultured Bacteroidia bacterium | reverse complement strand
GCCAGAAGTGCAGGCAAAAAACGGCCATTAAGGCTGGTTTCCAACGATTCCCTTCTCCTGGGTTATAATTCGGCTGTATCGCTGCTGATTTGCGTATTGCGCTATTTGCTGCATCCCGGGCATGAGATAAACAATGCCCTCTTAAAATACCAGGCCTACCAGTCAGGTTTAATCTCAGGGATCGATTCCGGACGTCTGCTGGATCAGCATCTTGCCCCGGAAAACGTGTTGCCGGAGGATTTCCTGGGACAGCAGGAGCTGCTCAGGCAGTTGCCTTTGTTTGAGCTCATTGAAAGTCTGATTGATCTTTTGGGACTTGGCTTACGCGCCGATGACCTGCCCTATTTGCAAGCGCTCCAGGATATGGTCATTGACTTGCAGCGAAGGGGTAATCTGGGGATCGGAGAGTTTCTGGACCATTGGGAACAGACCGGCTCCGGCAAAAGCATTGCTTTCTCTGAAGCTTCCAATGCCATCCGGATCATTACCATTCACAAAGCCAAAGGACTGGAATTTAAGGCTGTGGTAATTCCTTTTTGCGACTGGGATCTGACCACGGATGCGAGGAACATAAACATACTGTGGTGTCCCACCAAGGGAACGCCCCTGGAACGCATTCCGGTGGTCCCCCTGCGCTTCAGTTCCAAACTGGCTGCCACCCTCTTTTCAGGGGCCTATTACACCGAAAGGATGAAAGGCTTTATGGACAGGCTTAACCTGATGTACGTGGCCTATACCAGGGCCCGGGATATGCTGTATTTGGGAATTCCCCGCAGGGAAACCAAGGGCCTGAAGAGTACAGGGGACCTTTGGCAGGCCATCCTTCCTCTGGAACCGGAGCAGCAACCCTGTACAGGGGTACTGGCCGGATCCCTAAAGGGCACGGTGCTGAGCCTTGGCGAGATGCCTGCCTATGGACCGGCACCGGAAAGGAAAGACCCCTGGAGGTTTCAGACCTATCCGGTAAACAGGGGCGGGAGGCAGCTGAAGATACATTTGCGCAGCGACCAGTATTTTCTGGATGAGGAGGGGGTGTACAGGACCGGGCGCATGTATGGCAACCTGATGCACCGGCTTTTCTCCCTGATCGATACGGTCGACGATGTGGATCACGCGGTGGCACAACTGCGGCGGGAGGGACTCCTGCCCGACAAGGAAAGTACAGCCATGCGGGCCCATGTCCGCGAGATCATTGGCCGGAAAGAAGTTTCTGCCTGGTTCCCCCGCAGTGGATCTGCCAGCATATTCAAGGAAAGAAGCCTGCTTTGCGGTCCGGGGGAAGTATTGCGGCCCGACAGGGTGGTGGTGGAAGGGGAGAAGGCCACGGTGATCGATTTTAAATTCGGGGAATCGGAGAGGGCATCCCATCACCAGCAGGTAGACGAGTACATGAAACAGCTAAGCCTGATGGGTTTCAAACAGGTGGAGGGTTTTCTCTGGTACGTGGTGCTGGACCGGATCAAAAAAATTGCGGCATCATGAGCTATCCCTGGGGCACAGAAAGAAGATTGAATGCTTACAGCGACTATTTCCGCAGGCATTTCGGACAACGGGTGCAGAAGATCACCATAGATGCCGGATTTACCTGTCCCAACCGCGACGGGACCTGCGGAACCGGAGGATGCACCTTTTGCAACAACAGGGCTTTCAATCCTTCCTACAACCATCCTGAAAAACCCATCCGGGATCAGGTACTTCAGGGCATGGCCTTTCATAAAAAACGCTACCGCAAAGCCAGCCAATACCTGGCTTATTTCCAGGCCTATTCCAACACCTATGACAGTTTGGAAAGATTGAAATCCTTGTATGAGCAAGCCCTGCAGGTCCCTGGGATCATTGGGATCGTGGTGGGTACCAGGCCCGATTGTGTGGACGGCGAGAAACTGGATTATTTTCAGCAGCTTTCTCAGCGGTATTTTGTGGTGGTGGAGTATGGTATCGAATCTGTATTCAACAGGACCCTGGAGCGTGTCAACCGGGGACATGATGTGGAAACGAGCCGATGGGCCGTGGGTGAAACGGCAGACAGGGGAATCCATGTGGGGGGACACCTGGTGGTGGGATTGCCGGGTGAGACCCGGGCGGATTGCCTGGAAACGGCAGAGCTGATCTCCACCTGGCCCCTGAACAGCGTCAAGTTCCATCAACTTCAACTGATCAAAGGAACCCCCATGGCACAGGAATATTTGGAAAACCCGTCTGATTTTTTGGAGTTCAGCATGGAAAGTTACCTGCAATTGATGATGGAAATGCTGGAAAGACTGAATCCATACATGGTGGTGGAGCGCATTGCAGGAGAGGTTAATCCGGGAATGGGCTTAAGGAAGGGGTGGGGCCTGAGGTATGATGCCGTGCTGCGGGCCTTTGAGGATTTGCTGGAAAAACATGACAGCTGGCAAGGCAAATACCACAAACCGGAAACATGAAAAAACCCATACTTGAAACCCTGGCCATTCACCTTTCTGCCAGCGAACCTGACTTGCTGGGAAGGACACGCATCATCCTGCCGAACCGGCGGGCCGGTCTCTTCCTGCAGCAGCACCTGGCCAGGCACGGCAGGAAAGCAGGCTGGGCCCCCCTGGTGTATTCCATGACCGATTTTATCCAGGAGATCAGTGTACTGGATCAGGGCGATCCCGTGGAACTGCTCTTCTCCCTCTATGATGTATACGCCCATCTGGTGGACAGCCCTGAGTCCCTGGATGATTTTTACCACAGGGGAGAAACCATGATCAGGGATTTCGATGAATTGGATAAATACCTGGTGGATGCTGATCTGCTATTCACCAACATCATGGACCTGAAGGCCATTGAGGAACCCCTGGCCGGATTGGAAGCGGATCAGATTCAGTTCATACGGCAGTTTTGGACAGGATTCCATGCGGGAGAACTGACTCCCGAGAAAAAGCTGTTCATTCAGAATTGGAAGCTGCTTCCCCTGATCTATGAA
>CBDTYO010000488.1:0-2959 GCA_965364615.1 uncultured Bacteroidia bacterium | reverse complement strand
CGGAGAGCTCCTCTTCATAGTAGTCGGTTTCGAAGGGTACTGTCATCCAGTCTTCTACGGAGAGCTCTTCTTCATAGTAGTCGGTTTCGAAAGGTAAGGTCATCCAGTTTTCCACGTCCATTTCTCTTTCCATGGGTTCGAAAAAGATGATGGAATTCAAAGGTGCATCAAATTGATCTCCGGATGCCCTTCTTTCGGGGACTTCACTCAGATAGTGTTCCAGGCGGTCACTGGCGGAGTTATAGGAAAGTCTGTAGAATAGCATGCCCCCCTCCTCCTGTGAGAGCAGTTGTCCAAAGGTGATGCTCGTCAGGGCAATCCCCACAATACTGAGTATCATTCTGCTTGTTTTCATGGCCCTTGTATTTAATTGTTAACGTATTTGTCTGATCAAATTCATATAATGTGCCAAAGGGCATAACAGCCATATTATCAATATAATAGCTTTCCGTTTAACAAGTGTTAAAAAGTGGTAAATATGACCGTAATTGCAACACCCGTGTTCATTTGCGTACATGCCCTGGATGCATTTGACCGGACCAGGGCGATCCATTGTTACATTTTTTCTGAATGATGCATCTTTTGTCCGGTTCCGTTGTCTATTGGATATGTATGAACTTATTGGAGGAAATGAAATGAAGAAAACATTCACAAGGTTGATGGCAGCGGGAGGGCTGGCCGTCATATTGACCATTGCAGGGTGCTATTACACTGGCCCCTGTGTAAATGGATCCGGTCCTGTGACTTCAGAGCTTCGGGCAATCATCGACTTTACCGGAGTGGCCAACACCGGCTCATTTGATGTATATGTCAGCGAAGCAGACAGTTTTGGCGTTGAGGTGGTGGCTCAGGAAAACCTACTCCCCATCATAGAAACCTTTGTTTCAGGGAGCACGCTCATCGTGCAAACGAAAAGCAATGCTTGCTACAAGTCAAGTTCACCTGTAGAGATATATGTCTCACTTCCGGAATTGGATCGACTCCGACTGACCGGCTCGGGCAAGGTATTTGCTGATCTGGCAGCCAGTCCGGAGGTGCAAATCTCCAATTCAGGCTCCGGATGGATGGAGATTGATACGGTGTATGCGCAGTCCTTTTCGGTCACCAATTCAGGTTCAGGTTCCATCAGCATGGAAGCGACCTATGCCGGTGAAGCTGATATGGTGCAGTCTGGTTCGGGAACCATTGCAGGCGGGACCTTTTTTGGTATTGCGGATCTCGGGGTAAGGCACAGTTCTTCGGGTCTGATCAGTGCTTCCTTGCTGAACGGTACCCTGGTGGATGTCATCCTCAGTGGTTCCGGAAAGGTGGAGCTGGAAGGGGATGCAGTTCTGGCAGAGTATAGCCTGAATTCCTCGGGAAGGGTGGATGCCCTGTATCTTGAGGTTCCTGAGGTGGATGCCACCAATACAGGATCGGGCAATATCTATCTCTGGGCCAGCGATTTTCTGGATGCCACTGTCACCGGATCGGGAGATATTATTTACCGCGGGAGTCCCACGGTATCTCAGACCATCACCGGGTCGGGAAAGGTCAGGCCTTATTAGACTTCCCTGCCCCGTCAACCACCAGAACTATTTCGCCCTTCACCTTGCCCTTGCTGAAGTATTCAGCAAGTTCAGGCAGACTGCCTCTGACGGTCTCCTCGTGAACTTTGGTTAGCTCCCTGGAAACCGATGCTTTTCTTTCAGAACCAAAATTATCCGCCATCTGGATCAGGGTCCTGACCAGTCTGAAGGGGGATTCGTAGAACACCATGGTGCGGGTTTCCTCAGAGAGCTCCTTCAATCGCTTTTGCCTGCCTTTTTTTTGTGGAAGAAAGCCTTCAAAAACAAATCTGTCTCCAGGCAGGCCAGAATTGACCAGGGCAGGCACAAAAGCTGTGGGTCCGGGAAGGGTTTCCACATCTATGCCTTGTGCAATGCAAGCCCTCACCAGCATAAAACCCGGGTCTGAAATTCCCGGAGTCCCGGCATCGGTGATCAGAGCCATGGAGCTGCCTCCCAATATCTTCTGAACAATGCCTTCCACTGTGCGGTGCTCATTGAACTTATGGTGTGAATGCACAGCTTTGCTTATTTGCAAATGTTTCAGAAGAATGCCTGATTTGCGTGTATCTTCTGCCAGAATCAGGTCCACGGCCTTCAATACCTCAATGGCGCGGAGGGTGATATCGCCAAGATTGCCAATGGGTGTTGGTACCAGGTAGAGCTTTGACATGTTTTTACCTGAGGTATCGTCGCTTGACAAGTCCGGAAAGGATTTCCACCCCCTCGTGATCCATGGATCCCGCAAAGTGCTCCTCAAGCAATCCGTGGGCGTTCTGGTAGGATTCGGCACCATCCAGGTTGGCGATCAGGCTGCTGAAACCCTCTGAATTTCCGTCAAACAATTCCCTGATAATCAAGAACCTGTCATTAATTCCAATATTGCGGGCAATGTTGTCAATGGGCTGACCAATCAGTTTCTTATCCTGGTGTTCTCCCCGGGTTTCAGCCAGGTTTTCATTGATGCTTGATTCCGCCCGGAATTTTTCAGCCAGTATCGAAGTTTCCTTTGGCTCGCTTACAGAAGGTGTTTGGCTTGGGGTTGCAGGTTCCTCTGCTTCGGCCTCAGGTGCTGTCCCGGTTTGAGCCTTTGCTTCGGCCTCAGGTGCTGTCCCGGTTTGAACCTTTGCTCCGGCCTCAGGTGCAGTCTCGGTATGAGCCTCAGGTACAGTTTCGGTGTGAGCCTCTGTTATGGCCTCGGATTCTGGTCCGGCCTGGGTTTCAGGCACTGCTTCCGTCTCTCCAGGGGCTGAATCTACCAGATCATTCAGACGGTCCGCTTTTATCATCGTAAGGATCTCATACACATTCCTGAGTTTCGACATGGCCAGGTCAAGTTCGATGGCCGATGCCTCCTTAGAATTCTGGAGCTTGCCCACAAGTTTTTCGATATCTTGTATCTTATTCTAATA
>CBDTYO010000487.1:0-2974 GCA_965364615.1 uncultured Bacteroidia bacterium | reverse complement strand
ACACCGGGGTGGCCGCTCTTTGCCTGGTCGCCATCCAGTTCCTGACCGGCTTTTTCCTGCTCCTGTACTATGTGCCCGATCCGGACAAGGCTTACCAGAGCATCGAATATATCACCTACACCTCCAGGTTCGGGTGGCTCATCCGCAGCATTCACAGGTGGGCATCAAACATCATGATTGCTTCCCTGCTTCTGCATATGCTCCGGGTATTCTTCACACGGACGTATCAACGTCCGAGAGAGCTGAACTGGATGTTTGGAGTTACGCTGTTTATCCTGACCCTGGTGTTCGGCTTTACAGGCTACTCCCTGGTGTACGAACAGATGTCCTACTGGGCCATGAAGGTGGGAACAGGCATTGCCGGGGCCACGCCTTTCATCGGGCCCTGGCTGGCCGATTTTATCAGGGGAGGCAGTGAAATAGGACAAAATACCCTGACCCGTTTCTTCCTGTTCCATATTGCCCTGCTGCCTTTCATCACTCTGCTGTTTGTCGGACTGCATCTATATTTGATACGGACACTCGGCGTAAGTGAATTGAAATTTCCGGGTGATAAAAAAGCTGCCAAGAAGACCTATCCATTATTTCCTGACCATGTATTTACGGAACTAATTATTGTCACCCTTATTTTGATTCTTCTGGTTTGCCTGTCGCTATTGTTCCCGGCAGGACTTGGAGAACCCGCCAATCCAAACGTCACCCCCCTGCATATTAAGCCGGAATGGTATTTCTATCCTGTATTCAGGTGGTTGAAAATCACGAATTTAGAAGTGGGGATTCTGGGCCCGATCCTGTTCATATTCCTGCTGTATTTGTGGCCCTTTGTGGATCGATTTTTTGAGAAGAAATTTCCGGGTAAGGAGATCGCTTTTTGGATTGGTTTAGCAGGATTCCTGACCATCATGGTTTTTCTGGTCTGGGAAATATTTGGACATTAATAAGACTTGAATAATAATCACATCACACATAAACTATCTGTCATGGCAACAAGCTTAACAACAAAGAGACTGATCATTGGGATTGCAAGCATTGTATTGCTCACTGTCTTGATCATTGCTCTCTGGAAGGAAACGCAAAGGCAAATGCCAAATTTTAAACCGGAACCCATCGTGGATGCAGGCACCAAGCATTGCATAAGCTGCCACAGTGAAAAAGGGGTGGGAAAAGTGATCACTGAACAATGGAAAGAAAGCAAGCATGCCGAAGTGGGTGTGGGGTGCCTGGAATGCCATAAGGCTGAGGAAGGTGATCTGGATGCATTCGAACACGAAGGGGACCTCATTGCAACCATTGTCACGCCAAAGGATTGCGGCCGCTGTCATATGGATGAGGTGGAACAATTTACACATAGCCACCATGCGGACGCCGGAATGATTATGGGTTCTCTGGATAATGTCCTGGCAGAAGTAGTGGAAGGCCATACTGCCTTTAGTGATGGAGCCAATCCTGCAGCAGCCAGCGGATGCTGGCAATGCCATGGGTCTAAAGTTGCTTTGCTTTTGGATGACGAAGGAAATCCCGTACATGACGATATGGGCATTCTGAAGTTTGATCCCAAGACCTGGCCTAACACCGGAATCGGAAGGGTAAACCTGGATGGTTCCAAAGGGTCCTGTGCAGCCTGCCATAACAGACATCATTTTTCAGTGGCACAGGTCCGTCAGCCCGAAAATTGCGGGAAATGTCACATGGGCCCCGATCATCCTCAGATTGAAATTTACAACGAATCGAAGCATGGAATAAATTACCACGCCCACCGGGAGAAGATGAACCTGGATAAGAAACCCTGGATAGTTGGTGAAGATTATATAGCTGCACCTACCTGTGCCACCTGTCACATGAGTGCAACACCTGATCAGCCCATTACCCATGATGTGGGAGACCGGATCAGCTGGACACTTCGGCCAGCGGTCTCTCAAAAGATAGATGCTACGGTCCTGGCAAAACTAGAAGCCACCGGCGAAGCCATTCCCGAGGATTTCCTCACCTGGGAAGAAAGAAGAAAGAACATGCAAAATGTTTGCAAACAGTGCCATACAAAGGCATACATAGAAAACTTCTATGTACAATATGACAATGAGGTGAATCTGTATAATGAAAAGTATGCAAAGCCAACAGTGGAGATCATGAATACCATGAAAGGCAATGGCATGCTATCTTCCATGGATTTTGATGAGAAGATCGAGTGGACCTTCTTTCTGCTGTGGCATCATGAAGGGCGCAGGGCCAGGATGGGGGCCGCCATGATGGGGCCTGACTATACCCAGTGGCATGGTAACTTCGAAGTGGCAGAACGGATGTATACCGAATTCATCCCCGAGCTTAAAGAACTGATTCTGGAAGCAAGGACTCATGGTCATGTCGCTGAAGCCAATGAGGTGGAGGCCCTGTTGACCTCCCTGCTAAATAGTGAAATGCACCAATGGTATGTGGGAAAGATGGATCCTGAAGAGGTGCAAAGAAGAAAGGATGAGGCAACCAAATTCAGAGAAAGATATTCTGCTGATTAATATCCTTGTACACGCCTTCCATTGTTCTGATTTTGCAGTGCTTCCTATCGGTCTGGAAGTAACTCCGAAAAACAGTACATTTATGAAATGATGGGAGGCAATCACAAGCCCCAAGGGGCTGTCATTGGAATCGACCTTGGAGGCACCAAATTATCCTCGGCCCTGTTCACCAAGGAGGGTGAGATCATCCATCGAAGCGGGCTCCTCCTGCAAGGGGCAGGAGGCGAGAGTGTCGGAGCCGTGGTCAAGGATCAGGTACTTGATCAATTAAATTATGCCAGGGCAAGGGATTTACACATCGATTCGGTAGGAATTTGCGTGCCCGGCATCAGCAACAAGGGGGATCAAACCGTATGGGCACCTAACATTCAGGGATGGGAGGCATATCCCCTGCACCGTCAGGTGAGTGATGCTTTGAATGATCCCGGGATCCAAGTATTCGTTGAGCGCGACAGGAACTGCTA
>CBDTYO010000486.1:0-2980 GCA_965364615.1 uncultured Bacteroidia bacterium | reverse complement strand
AAAGCATGGATATCAAACAGGATTAGCTTCCCCATGGGTTATTTATCCCAGAAAGATCCCGGGTCCTCGGGGGTGTGGTCCCCGTACTTGTCACGAATTTCTTCCAGCAGGGAAAAGATCTCTTCCACATCCAGGGTGGTCAGCAACTTAAATCGCATTTCTTTGAAATGGGGCAGCCCTTTGAAGTAATTGGAAAGGTGGCGCCGCATTTCATAAATGCCCACAGGTTCTGATTTCACTTCCAGCGATTTGGTGAACTGCAGCCTGGCCATGTCCACTTTTTCGGCCACCGTGGGGGGATCCAGCAATTCTCCGGTTTGGAGATAGTGTTTCACATGTCTGAAGAGCCAGGGTTTTCCTACCGCTGCCCTGCCTATCATGATGCCGTCCACCCCATAGCGGTCAAAGGCCTCCCTGGCTTCCAGGGGGGTGGTGATATCCCCGTTGCCGATGATGGGAATTTTCATTCTGGGATTGTTTTTCACCTCCCCGATGAGGGTCCAGTCGGCCTTCCCCTTGTACATCTGGGCCCGGGTGCGTCCGTGGATGGTCAGAGCTGCAATCCCCCGGTCCTGCAGCTGTTCGGCCACCTCCACGATGACCTTTTGCTGCTCGTCCCAGCCAAGGCGGGTTTTCACGGTCACCGGCAGCGGAGAGGCTTCCACGATGGCCCGGGTCATCTCCATCATCAAAGGGAGGTTGGCAAGCATTCCGGCACCGGCTCCCCGGTTGGCGATTTTGCGGACCGGACACCCGTAATTGATGTCGATGATCTCGGGTTTCGCTTCCACCGCACGATGGGTGGCTTCCACCATGGAATCGATGATATGTCCGTATAGCTGGATCCCCATGGGTCTTTCGTAATCGAAGATATCCAGTTTTCTGACACTCTTTGCGCCCTCCCTGATGAGGCCGTCGGAAGAGATAAACTCGGTATACATCATATCGGCCCCGAATTTTTTACACAGGAACCTGAAAGAAGGATCTGTGATGTCCTCCATGGGTGCCAGGAACAGTGGCTGTTCTCCCAGATCAAGATTTCCGATGCGCATGGTGTAAAACTATTGTAGGAACTATAGGGCCAAATTGTTTTCTTTGTGCTTTCAGTTTGCTGCAAAAATACAAAAAATCGTGCCGAGGAATGCAATGCTTGCCGGAATGAGGCCGGCCGAAAAATTTCTGTTTGCCGTGGTGGTCCTCTTCATCCTGGGATTGGCCTTCCAGTTCCTGGGGGCCTTTCTGGCAGCATGGCTCTACGGGTTCAGCTTCACTGAAATTCTTTCCCTGCAGGATTATAGCGATCCTGCATATGTGGCCGCTTCAAAGCTGATCCAGATCGTGGGATCCATTGGCACCTTCATCCTCCCGGCCTTCCTTTTTTCTTTTCTTTTTGCCGGGGACTGGCATTCCTATTTCGAATTTCGCAATCCGGTGGCTGGGATTCCCTTGCTGCTCACAGTGCTGATGATGGCATCGGTGATCCCTTTCATCAATTATACCGCAGAGCTCAACATGCGAATGGAGTTTCCCATTCAGGCACTTGACCGGATCCTCAGGGCCCTGGAAAATGAAGCCGAGGAGATGATGGTGGCTTTTACCACCACCAGGACCCTAGGGGGCCTGTTGGTGAATTTACTGATGATTGGCGTGATTGCCTCAGTGGGAGAGGAGCTTATTTTCAGGGGGGTGTTGCAGCGGCTGATGGTAGGCATGGTGAAGAATGTGCACCTGGCCATTGTGATCACGGCCATCTTATTCAGCGCTTTCCACTTTCAGTTCTTCTCCTTCCTGCCCCGTTTTTTTCTGGGGATCGTACTGGGCTATCTGATGCATTATGGCCGATCCATCTGGTACCCCATCCTGGCGCACTTCATCAACAATGCCATGGGGGTGATTTACTATTACTTCAGTTCACGGGGAAGCGCCGATGATATGCTTGAGGAAATAGGGACCAGTACGCTGATTCCTGTGGCAGCGGTCATCAGCCTGGCACTTTTTATCTTTTTTGTGGTGTTGTGGTTATACCAGGTGAGGGGAAACACTAGCCTATCTCATCAATCCGGGAAGATTGAAAAAGGGTAGAGGTGTTTATCTCATTCTTTCTGAACACATAAACCAGTCCATACTCAGTGGCCTTCTCCCTGCGCATTTCCTCGGGCAGGTCTCCAAAGGAGCTTTCCACCTCATTCCACAATTGCTGGATCACGGCATCGATCTGCGTGCGCTTCTCATTGAGTTGATCCTGTGCACGCTGGCTCCGGTTCTTCAGGCTCTGCTGGTAGTTGTGATACTCCATGAATTTGTCGTAGTGTACTTTCAATACGGCAATGGTGGGATTGGTAATGGGATTCATGCCCTTGTTCCTCCTCTTTCGCTCTCCTTCAATCAATTGCTTTCCCCAATGGATCACATCCTCTTCTGAGGCCAGGGCAGGTACTTTCTTCTCATCCTCATCCATTCCGAAATAGCTCCTGGTTTCCGGAAGAAGGTCCCCGCGCACAATGGCCAGATTGACCACCTGGATGAAGTGGGAAATATACAAGCGTACCTTTTTTAAACGCCTTTGGTACTCCTTGTTTTTTTCTGCCTGGATATTCAGTGCATTCTTGTGCTCGGAAATGGCATTCTCAAACAAGGGCAATGTCATCTGCATGTTCCGGTATGAACTGGCACTGAATGCCAGCTTAAAGGGGGGGAGTTCCTTCCCCTTGTCATAGGCAGCCTTCAGGGATTTCAGCCTGGCTGAGTCAGTATTGGGCAAACGGCGATAGGGCATGTTAGTAAAATTGTTGATAATAGGTTGATAAATGGCTCTTCAAGTGCGAATATAGAATAATTATATTATAATACAACACTATTCGCATATTTTTACTCTGTGTGAATGAAAAGGTTACAAAAAGCGCATGCTTTTGTTCCTTCATGATGTTTTTTCTTCCTTTTTCCCAAAATTTCCTTCCCTTGAGCGGACAAACAAATTGGC
>CBDTYO010000485.1:0-2990 GCA_965364615.1 uncultured Bacteroidia bacterium | reverse complement strand
TACGGCCAGCTGACCATTGAAGACATCCCCGGCAGCCGTGGTATCCATGGCCCGGACATGAAAACCGGGCACCAGGGTTTGCCTTTCGCTGGCCGGGTCCGAAAGAAAAGCCCCTTTGGATCCCAGGGTAATGATCACCGTATCTACCCCGCGTTGATGAAGCACAGAGGCTGCCCGGGCTGCTGATGCCTCATCCTTTACTTCAATTCCTGTGATCGCTTCGGCTTCAGTCTCATTGGGGGTAAGGATATCCACCTTTTCCAGGATGGCATCACTGAGCTCAGCGGCAGGGGCCGGATTCAGGATCACCCGGGTATCACATTCCGCACAGAGTTCCACAGCTTTCTGCACGGTTTCCATGGGAGTCTCCAGCTGCACCAGCATATATTCGGCCTCCACAAAGGGTTCTTCCGCTTCTTCCAGGTCGGCCGGACTCAGCTCTCCATTGGCCCCGGATGCCACGGCAATGGCATTTTCCCCATGCTGCGACACAGTAATCATGGCGATGCCGGAGGGTACTCCCTTGCAGATTTTTATGTCCTCTGTATTGATCTGGTCTTCCTTGTAGGCTGCGATGGCCTCTGCTCCGTAAGCATCGTCCCCCACCGCTGCAATAAAAACCACTTCTCCGCCTGCCCGGGCAGCGGCCACTGCCTGGTTGGCCCCTTTCCCTCCCGGGAAGGTCTGAAACTGTCCCCCGAGCAGCGTTTCTCCAGGCCGCGGTATTTCCGGAACCTTGATAATCAGGTCGGTGTTGGAACTTCCGACCACCAGAATTTTATTCATAAGGTGCTCATTTCTAAGATTAAAACATCAGATCAGGCGTGCTGCGATAATCAGGCCCAGTCCCGTCAGAAAAAAGAGAAACATGGCCACCAACAAACCCTTCAGGCCCTCTGCCTTTCCAAATTCCTTCCAGATAAAGACTCCCCAAAGGGCAGCGATCAGGGTGGCTCCCTGGCCCAATCCGTAGGAAATGGCGTATCCTGCCTGTTCGGAGGCAATGATGCTGAAAGTCATGCCCAGGCTCCAGATCATGCCCCCCAGGATCCCGATCATGTGAAGTCTGGGACTTCCCTTTGTAAAGTATTCCCCGTAGGTGGCCCTTTCGCCTGACACAGGTTTGTACATAAAAAACGTGTTCCATACAAAGTTGGACAAAAGGAGTCCCATGGCAAAAATCACAGAGGCTGTGTACGGGGTCAGCTTTCCCGCCTCAGGAGCAGCGAAGTCGGTGGCCATGGAGGCAGCCACAAAGCGGTAAAAGAATCCCATGAGGATGCCACCCAGAATGGAGATAACTATGCCCTTTGTGGTGCCTGCGGTCTTTCCCCCGCTATGCTTGCGGTAGGCCAGTGCATCCAGGACAATGGCCAGCACCACCAATGCCACTCCCAGGAAAAGGATCACGGGATTTCCCAATGGAGTGGCCACATAGTTCACCACTACCCCGATCACCAGTGCCAGGCCAATCCCGATGGGAAAAGCCACTGCCATTCCGGCAATATTGATGGCCACCACGATCAACAGGTTGGCGATATTAAAAACCGCCCCGCCCAGCAGGGCCGATCCGATGGCTGTGCCGTCAGCCTGGCCCAGGTCGGCCAAAAAGTTCCGGCCTTCCCCGCCGCTGCTGCCCATGGTAAATGCCAGGATCAGTGCCAGGATCAGCACACCCAGGGAGTAATCCCAGTAGAACAACTGGAAGGCCCACTTTTTGGAAGCCATTTTTTGGGTATTGGCCCAGGAACCCCAGCAAAGCATGGTGATCACACACATGATTACTGCAACAAAGTAGGATTGGATGATGACCATAGGTAAGCTGTTAGTAGTTAGCAGTCAATGTTTTGTGGTTTTCACCTGTCGGTGATTATTTTCGTGATCACCTGTCGGTGATTATTTTCATGATCACCTGTCGGTGATTATTTTCATGATCACCTGTCGGTGATTCTTTTCCATGAATCCGTGCAGAAGGAACTGGCAGGCAGTCCCTCCTTGTTAAAGAGATTGGGCTCAGCCGTGTTGCTCCATGCAAAACGCACTGCCACCGGGGCAGATACCTGGCTGCTGCTGACCACCACGGTTTCCCCGTCTATAACTGCCCGGGCCGGATGGTATACCTGATCCCCGCCGGCGATTTCAAAGTGTGTCAGGTCCCCTTCTTTGGCCTCCAGTCCGCCACCCACATGATCAAAATGGATCCTGATGCTGGATCCTTCCAGCGTTTGCTTGCGGTAGAGGGGACCCGAGTACACCAGGTTTTTGCCATAGTCCCTGGCCAGGGCCCACAGGGCCAGTCGTTTGCCCACATCCCGCTTGTTGGTGGGATGAATGTCTTCGGGATTACCGATATCCAGCGTCACTGCCATACCCGTATTCCTGAGTTTTGACAGGGTCAGGAACTGGGCCTCCCGCAACTCTGCACTGGTGTATTCGTTGGCATAACGGTAGGGAGCCAGCTGGACAAAATAAAAGGGGAAATCGCCCTGGTTCCATGTATTCCTCCAGTCCTGGATCATACCCGGAAAGATGGTCCGGTACTGCATGGCCCTTCCCTGGTTGGCCTCTCCCTGATACCAGATGGCCCCGCGAATGGCCAGGTTCTTCAGGGGATGCAACATGCCATTGTACAACACAGAAGGGGTATGGGAATCTTGTAGCCGCCTGATCTCCGGGAACCTGTAGGCAATCCTGTATTTCCAGTCCCCGGCCAGCAACACCGGTGGTGCCCCATCCTCCCCAGCCGGGTAGATCCTGAGTTGTTCCTCTTCTCCAAAGATCCCGCCCTGGGCATTGGTATTGACAATGCGTATGGAAAGCAGAAGATCCCTGGAAGTGATCGCAGAAGCAGGAACCTCATACACCCGTTCCTTGTTCCAGTTGGCCACCACCTTGCTGGATCCCACCTCCACTTCATTAATCCAGCAAACGTCCATCTCATCCACCGGCCCCAGTTCCGCGATTTGGGCCTGCAACGACCCGATCTCGGC
>CBDTYO010000484.1:0-3009 GCA_965364615.1 uncultured Bacteroidia bacterium | reverse complement strand
ACTTTGTTGGCCCCTCGAAACTTGAGCTCCACCACTCCAATTGGATCGACACTAACAATGTCCACCAGGCCTCCCATGGCAATGATAGCTGGTTTAATGCGATTAACTTCTTGTTCGACTGCTTGATAGGTCAGTTCCTTGGGTTTTTCCTCCCCCTCGTCTTCCACTGGAGGTAGTTCTTCAGCAGGTTCACCGTTTCCAGGGTTTCATCGATGCGTTCCCGGATGGCTGCAATGACGGTGGGATGATTGTTCCAGGCGCCCAGGTTCATGGTCTCCACCCCTTCCGGGAAATCATATTCTTCCACCAGTCTGGGCACATCTATCTGGCTGTGCATGGCATCGGCAGAAATGGCTGCAGAAAAGTAAAAAATTTTCGTGGCTCCGTTCTCCACAAAGGTTTCCATCAGGGAGGCCGGTTTGGGATCCTTGAATGCCATCCAGGCGGAACCCAGGTTCTCGGGCCTGAAGCCCTCGGCCACAAAAAGTTTCATGACCTCTTCGCGGAAAGCCATTTCCTGCTCTGTTTCCGTAGCCCATTCCACATCCCATTCATCCGGTTGCCCATGCCCCACCAGAGCTACGGCTACTTCTTCCCTGGGTGTGCTGCCCATTTGGACATATACCTTTTCCAGGAAAACGGACCGAAGCTTTTCAGAACTCCACATGGGTTCGGTGTAAATCACAGGAATACCCAGTTTTTCTTCCACCTCTACCTCGTGGATCAGGTTTTGTCCTTCCGCCGTATGGTTCGAAATGGTCAGGAAAACATCCGCCACCACGATGGTGTCTGCGCCCTCGTTCAGGGCTTGAATGACGGCGGCATCCGGACGGGGTTCATCGTCCAGGAAGCAAAGGTAGAATCGGGTGCTTGAGTCTCCTTCCAAGCGGTAGGTTTCCTCCAGGGAACGCAGCATTTCCTGGTGTACCTGCCGGTGATGGCTCTTCCCGGCTTCCAGGTATTTGTTCCTGAGCACGTAGGCGAAAGCAGGCCTGGCCACGAAGGGCACAAATTTAATTCCCTGTTCATCGAATTCCCTGAATTGATTGATCCATCCGATGGGATCGTAGGTTTCCGGTTCTCCATGGGTGAAATAAACCACCGCTGTATGCCCCTTCCCTGCATCTCCCGCCTTCCGGGTGAGTTCCGGGACAAAACGGGAATCTTCGCGGTTCAGAAAGCTGCGGGTATTGAGGCTGTATGCCCCCAGGAAGGCCACCAGGGAAACCACTGCGGCCACCCAGCGGGAGCCCTTTTTTTTCAGGGCATATATCCACACCGCCAGAAGCACCGCCCCGAGCAGGGTAAGGGTAAGGTAGAGGTTCATTTTCAGGGGGTGGACAGTAAGGAAATCCACCAGGAACCACCCTGTCAGAAAGGAAGTGATCAGGGCGAGCACTTGAAGCAGAGGTCTTTTCATGGTCAGTGGTTGGTTTTCATTTCAATATGATGTTTTTTTCCTTGAAATCAAAACAGCAATATGGAAGAGCAGACTGGGTATGTGACCTAAACTGGCTGAGGAGTCTAAAGAGAAATTAATCGCAAAACAATGGCAACAAAAAAAGCACCTGCGAGCAAAAAAGCAAGCACAGTTAAAAAAGCAAGCACAGTTAAAAAAGCAACCACCAGAAAAAGGATCACGGAAGCTGCCATCCGCAAACGTGCCGAAGAAATCTACCTGAAAAGGATGAAGGAGGGCACTGCGGGCGATGCGGATTCTGACTGGCAACAGGCTGAACAGGAGTTGAGGAAGCAGTGAATTCGAACAGCAAGGGGTTCGGGACAGCCCCTGTATTCTTTACGGCCATATCCACCATCCTGGGGGCCATATTGTTTTTGCGCTTTGGTTATGCGGTAGGAACGCTGGGCTTTTGGGGAGTGCTGGGCATCATTCTGTTGGGGCATCTGGTGACCATCCCCACTGCCCTGGCCATCTCAGAAATAGCCACCAACAAAAGGGTTGAGGGTGGGGGAGAATATTTTATCATCTCTCGTTCATTCGGGCTGAATATCGGAGCCACCATCGGCATTGCCCTGTATATGTCCCAGGCCATCAGCGTGGCATTCTATATCATTGCTTTCACGGAAGCCTTCACCTTTTTTTTCAATTATGCGGCTGATGCACTGGGTTTTGAATTACCCCGGCAGGTAATCAGCATTCCTGCCACACTGGGTTTGGCCTTGCTGATCGTCAGGAAAGGAGCCAATGTGGGGGTAAAAGCGTTGTATTTCGTCATCGGTATCCTGTTTGTTTCCATCACCTTGTTTTTTCTTGGCAAAACCGATCATGCCCTGACTTCTGAGTTTTCATTTTTGACCGCGGAACTCAGAAACCGGGAGAGCTTTTTTGTGGTTTTTGCCATTGTTTTCCCCGCCTTTACGGGCATGACTGCCGGGGTGGGACTATCGGGCGATTTAAAAAATCCTTCCAAGTCCATACCCCTGGGCACCATATCGGCAACTGTGGTCGGAATGATCATCTATGTGTTTATCATCTATAAACTTGCCTTGTCAGCCAGTGCGGAAGATCTGGTCAACGATCAGCTCATCATGGCCAGGATTGCCATAGGGGGTGCAGTGATCATCCCCCTTGGACTTGCCGCGTCAACCATCTCATCTGCCCTGGGTTCCATCATGGTGGCACCCCGTACTTTGCAGGCCCTGGCAGTGGATGAATCCTTTCCTTCGAAGAAATTGAATGCCTGGCTGTCCAAGGGAAGAACAAGGGATAACGAGCCCATACATGCTTCCATGGTGACTTCGGTCATAGCCCTTGTATTTGTGATCATGGGAAGTGTGAATGCCGTGGCTGAAATCATCTCGATGTTCTTCATGGTGACCTACGGCTCTTTGTGCCTGATTTCATTTCTGAACCACTTTGGTTCTTCTCCAGCCTATCGTCCCTATTTTAGATCCAGGTGGTACATTTCACTGGTGGGTTTCGTGGTTTCGGTCTGGGTGATGTTCAAGATCAATTCGACTTACGCCTTGGCTGCCATTGTATTGATG
>CBDTYO010000483.1:0-3009 GCA_965364615.1 uncultured Bacteroidia bacterium | reverse complement strand
GAAAGCGGAAATGAAAATAGATCAAAAAAGGAGGATTGTGCATACAGGAGCTTTCGTTCCTTGATGATTTCATCGGGACTATCCCCGTACTGAACAAGGCTTTCCGTGCGATAAAATCGTGTATAATCCAGCACTTCAGGAAATTCCTTCACCATTTCCTTTCCGATGGGTTTGGATCCGGAGGCAGAATGTTGTTCCAGCACCTCTTCTTCATAGAGCAAATAATCCACCCGGTATATGTCATTGGCGTGCTGGTGGAACTTGTCGTAAGATGTTTCGGTCTGAATCCATAAGACGATCAGGGTAAAGGCTGCTGTCCCGATAATCAGACCCAGAAGATTTGTGATGAAATATCCCTTGTTCAGGCGCAGGTCTCTGAGGGTCTGTTTCAAATAGATTTTGAGCATTGCCTTTGATCGTTTGGGGTTCGCCTACTTATCCGGGACTAGCTTATAAAGTGCGAGTGACAGCCTTATAATGTACAATTTACGGTGCTTTACTATATGAGTCAAATGCGCTTCACCAGCGTGTATACCCCTCCTTCTTCCGTATCGAATGAAACGGATCCATCCCCATGGGTCTCTAGGCGAATGCGCTTTCCGTCCTTTTCCACCCTGACTTTTCCCCCCGGATCGATCCGGCAGGGAAGGCCCGACTTTGACAGGAGATCCACCCGGGTGATTTCCCCGTTCTCCCAGGCCATCATGAGCTCAAATCCACCCCGGGCGCAGACTCCCTGAAAAGTTCCTTCGCTCCAGTCATCGGGCAGGGCAGGCAGGAGATCAATGATCCCTTCGTGCGACTGGATAAGCATTTCTGTAATCCCGGCTGCCACCCCCTGGGTTCCGTCCATCTGGAGGGGGGTATAACATTTGGCAAAAAGCTGGGGATAGCATTGTTCCCGGATGTAGCCCTTGAAAATCCGGGCGGCCCGGTTTCCATCGTACAACCTGGCCCAGAGGGCCATTTTCCAGCCCCTTGAAAAACCGGTGCCCCCATCTCCCCGTTGCTCCAGGACTGCTTTGCAGGCATCTATCCACTGGGGTGTATGCTTTGCAGAGATGACATTGCCCGGATAGAGTCCGTAGAGGTGGGAAAAGTGCCTGTGTTTGTCTTCCAGCTGTTCAAAATCTTCGGTCCATTCCTGCAAAGTCCCGTCCTTACCGATCTGGGGCGGAACAAGCCGGCTTCTGGCTTTCATGACTTCGGCTGCGAATTCTGCGTCCTGATCCAGCTCAAAAAGCTCTGCTGCTTCCAGGTAATACCTGAACAGGTCTGTCAGGATCTGCATATCGATGGAAGACCCGTAGCAGATGGTGGTGAAATAGTAGCTGCCTGTCACCTCGTCGAAGAAGTAGGAATACCCTGGCCCTTTGGGAGGGTTTTCGGGGGAGTTGGACGGACTGGTAACCAGCCAGCGGCCATTGGGATGCTCAATCAGGAAGTCCAGAAAAAACTGTACGGATCCTTTGAGGACCGGATAGATTTCTTTGAGGTATTCCCTGTCGGGATTGAAAAGGTAGTGCTCATAGAGTTGTGTGCAAAGCCAGGCACCCCCGGTGGTGAAGGTGCCCCAGGTGGGACCGTCCATGGGAGCTGCCACCCTCCAGATATCCGTATTCTGGTGAAATACCCAGCCCCCGGCTCCATAATGGGCCCTGGCCACCTGTGCGCCCTGGTCCGTCAGTTCCTTGACCAGGGTGACCAGGGGCTCGGCACATTCAGCCAGATTTCCTGTTTCCACGGGCCAGTAATTCATTTCCAGGTTGATGTTGGTGGTGTATTTGGAATCCCAGGAAGGATTCATGTCCTCGTTCCAGATGCCCTGAAGATTGGCTGCTTCAGTTCCCTCCCTGGAACTGGAAATGAGCAGGTACCGGGCAAAATTGTAACACAGGGATGCCAGGTTCGGATCTGAATGTTCCGAGAATTCAAGCAGGCGCTGGTCCGTGGGAAGGAAAGAATTCCCGGTCACTGGCAGTTCCAGCGAGACCCTGTGAAATAGAGATTGATGGTCCTCCATGGCAGCTGAAAACAGGATTTCGGGAGTTTTGTCCTCAATCTGCTCCAGGTACTGCGCCACCCGTTCATCGGGATCTCCGCTCACATCCCTGTAGTTCACAAAATTGGTGGCAGCGGCTATCACCAGCGTCACAGCATCGGCCTCTTCTATGATCAGATCAATGCCTTCCACCTTCATGCGGCCCCCTTCCGGAAAGGCTTTTAGCTGAGCCTTGTACCTGATGGCCCCTTCCACCCCCAGGTAATCGGCCGATTTCCCATAAACCACCAGTGCATCCTGTCCGGACCCGTCCATCCTGAAATAGTCTGTGGCATAGTTGGAGTGTGCCTGGTTCCTGCAGCCCCGCAACTGGGCCCTGAAAGAGATACTTCCAGGCTTGCTGGAAGTCAGACGCACCACGATCACCTGGTCGGGCGCCGAGGAAAGGACCTCCCTTTTGTAGCTAATGTCGTCAACCCTGTATTCCACGCCAGTGATCCCTGTCTCCAGGTCCAGCCACCTGCGGTAGTCTTTGACTTCCTCCTGGTCGGGGAAAAAGAGATGGAGGTTGGCCAGGGACTGGTATTTCTGCTGTTCCACAGGATACCCCATCAGGTGGCGCCCAAATAACTTATGGGCATTTATGGGTTCTCCCTCAAACAGGTATTTCTGAATCTGCGGCAAATATGCAGCGCCCCCTTCCACCACCGTTGAATAAGGGCCACCTGACCAGTAGGTTTCCTCATTGAGCTGGATGCGTTCCTCCCCGTACTTTCCAAATACCATGGCACCCAGGCGCCCGTTCCCCACCGGCAAAGCTTCTTCCCAGACCTCTGCAGGGGATCGATACCACAGCAGGGTGGAGGGATGGAAATCAGCATCCTGACCCAGGACGCCCAGGGAAACAAACAAGATCAAAAGTGCAGGGGCTTTCATGAAAGGGATTCTCATGGGACCTATCTATTTAAACCTGATCCACTTCTCCATGTAGTGGAGACTTTTTACGG
>CBDTYO010000482.1:0-3010 GCA_965364615.1 uncultured Bacteroidia bacterium | reverse complement strand
AATGCGGGCAGGAACCGGAACCGGGGAGATTCCTTCACGGGCTTCTTCCATGGTGAGGCTGATCCGGAACAGCTGATTGGCCCTGACCACACGCTCCGCGTATGCTGCCAGTTTTTTCTTTCCGGGGACCGGGATGCGGGAAACCGAGGCCATCTGTTTGTGTGCATTGAAGGCGGGATCGCCCGAAGGGATGAGCGTATTGTGGGCGATCCTGGCTCCTTCAGCCTCGATATTGGCCACAAAAATTTCCTTTCCCTTTACGCTGATTCCCCCGGGATAGGCTCCCGTAGGCACAAATCCTGTCACCTGGCTCTTTGCTGTTTTTCCTTTGGAAGAAGCCTGGCTACCCAACTGAACCACCGCAACGGCATTCTCCATCCCATTGGCCACATACAGTGTCTTGCCATTGCGTGATATGGCCAGCCCGTTGGGCGAGGATCCCCAGAAGGGATTTTCATCGCCCAACAACCTGACGGAAATGGTTTCACTCATCTCTCCCGTCCTGGTGTCGATCACCGACACATTGTCGCTGTTGGCGTTGGCTATATAGACATAATTTTCGTCGGGGCTTTTCACGATATCATTGGGATGGAGTCCGACCACTATTTCATTCAATACCTCCCCGGTGGCAGGATCCAGCACATTCACCGTCCCTTCCCGGGTGGCCCCTGTGACTGAACTGACTTTGGCCTTGCCCCAGGGAACGCCTGCCACATCCGGATCCGAGGCATCGGGGATACCACCGGCCCAATTGGTGACAAATAGTTTTCCATGGGCCGCCACCACCCCGTAAGGAGCCACACCCACCTGGCTTGTCCAGCGGATCTCTCCGGTCTCACTATGGATTTTTACCACCTGGTTGTTTCCGTTCAGGGCTACAATGAAATAAATATCAGGCCCTTCGCGCATGATTTCCACTTCGTTGGGCAAAGCCACCCTTGCAGGGGCCTCCGGCATGAAAAGGTGCTGTTTGACGATCTCGGCTTCTTCCCCATCCCAGGCAGCCTCCACCACATAGGACCTGTTGTTCTCGGCCACCAGGCTCCACACCAGATACTGTGTGCCCCCGTTGCGGAACCATTTGATGCCGGAATAGGTGTTTTCCGCTCCCTGCAAAACACCTGAGATCCCAGGCACCAGACCATATATAAGCCTTCTGGATTCAAGATCGTAAAACATGATTTCATTGCGCCCTTCAATGGCCAGGGTGGTGCCATCGGGCGAGATGGCGCAGTCCAGGGCATGGTTTTCAAATTCAGGGTCCCCGAAATAAATCTGTTCCCCAGCGGGATCAACGATCCGGTTATAAGGCATCAGCACAGGCAAACTGCTCCCCGAGAGATCCAGGCTGTCCCAGGCTGAAAAATAGGGATTTGTTTCCTGGCCCAAGATGGGAAGGGTAATGGGGATAAGTGCAAAGACTACAATAAGGGCAAATCTGATCTTCTTCATATTTTTTATTTGGTGAAATCCTGGGTTTGCATGTTAACAATGTAGTGAAAGTTCCATTTACAAAAAAAGAGAACACGCATTTCAGCTGATTTTCAAGAAGTGTATTTGTACCAACAAAGGCCCTTGGTGAAAAGTTTAAGGTCAACAAGCATGTCTGCCTGGCGGATGACCCGAAGCCTTGCTTCTCGTGAGCCCGCCCTGCAGGCCCGGTTCCCTTTTGCGTGCTCGATCTTCAGCCAATATCATGGCTTTACGCCCATTGCTCTGCAATATGTACTTGATTGATTTCTAAAATATTTCATAGATTTACTATAGCAAGTTTGGTCGGATTGGCCAGCTTTCATGCCCGTGAAAATATTTATCAGAAATATGGTGTGTATTCGTTGCCAGATGGTGGTGAAATCCGAGCTTGAAAAGCTGGGTGTACGCTATGTGGATGTGAAAATTGGTGAGGTGAATACCATGGAGGATATTCCCAGGGATAAACTGGATCAGCTGGACTTGGCTTTGAAAAAATCGGGGTTAATGTTGATGGACGACAAAAAAAGTATCCTGGTGGAGAAAATTAAAGCTGCGGTCATCGAACTTGTACATTATACAGAAGAACAGATCAAGACGAATCTTTCAGATTACCTGAGCGAGAAGCTCAGATACGATTATACCTACCTGGCCAATCTGTTTTCGGAAGTGAAGGGAATCACCATCGAAAAATTCTACCTGACCCATAAAATAGAAAAAGTCAAAGAACTCATCGTCTATGATGAACTAAACCTGTCTGAAATAGCCTATAAATTAAATTACAGCAGTGTTTCACACCTTTCGAACCAGTTCAAGAAAATCACAGGATTAACTCCTTCACACTTTAAAAAACTCAAGAACAAGAGACGTCGCACCCTGGAGGATGTGTGAAAGATGTAAGGAATAGCAGGAATCATATAACAGCTACTTGCCCGGGCCAGGATACCTTTGTCCCATACCACAGAGTCCAATGCAAGTTACCGAAATAGAAAAATCGCAAGTTCATATTCTGCTTGAATTGGTTGAATATGTGCCTCATGCTGCTGTTTTCAGAACGATCGTTCAAAAGATCACCGGAAACATCATCGCTTTGGCCATGGATTCCGGCGAAAACCTGGAGGAAAAGATTTCCCCGTTCGACTCTTATATTCAGATCATTGAGGGAGAATCCGAAGTATTCATTGACAACCATTCTAAAACCCTTGCAAGCGGACAGGCCATACTAATACCGGCACATTCTGCCCATGTAATCAGGGCAAATCATCCGTCAAAAATGATCATCACCGTGATAAAAAGCGGATATGAAGGTGTCATTCTTTGACCAGGTCAAAGGAAAGTACCCTATCCCTCTCATTGATATGAAACTGATCAAGATCTAACCTATAAAAACCACAAGATGTCAAAAGAAAAAGAAACCAAGAAAAACACGAAAAAACCAGCCGTAAAAAACCTGAAAGAAAAGCGGGCTGCAAAGGCCGAAAAGCGCGCAATGAAAGCCGGCCAGGATAAGTTCAAAATATAAGACAAACGCAAGACCATG
>CBDTYO010000481.1:0-3022 GCA_965364615.1 uncultured Bacteroidia bacterium | reverse complement strand
GGAAGGAAGGCTCTTGCTGGCCCTGAAGATCAGCGATCATGCGGGACTGGATGAACCTGAAGCCAGTTTCCTGTACTCTTCCACCATCCATGGGGATGAAATACTGGGCTATGTCCTGCTGCTCCGGCTGGCTGATTCCCTGCTAAGGGGCTATGGTCATGACGCTGAAGTGACCGCCCTGGTGAACGGGCTGCAGATCTGGATCAATCCCCTGGCCAATCCGGACGGCAGTTTCTCTGCTGACAACGGCCAGTCACTTCGAAATGCCATCCGCAGGAACGCATCCGGGATCGACCTGAACCGCGACTTCCCTGATCCCGCCGCTGGGGAGGCAGATAATACCGCAGGGCGGGCCATGGAAACCAGGTACATGATGGAATTCCTGAGGGAACACCGCTTCACCCTGTCGGCCAACATCCACAGCGGTGCAGAAGTGGTGAATTATCCCTGGGACCATACACCCTTCCTGCATGCCGATGACGGCTGGTACCGGTTTATCTCCCGGGAATATGCCGATGAGGCCATGGCGGTGGACCCGGACTATATGTTTGGGTGGCCCGATGGAGGCATTACCAATGGCTATGCATGGTACCAGGCACGGGGTACCAGGCAGGACTATGTGAACTACTACCTGGGAGGCAGGGAGGTCACCCTTGAGCTCTCCCTGGACTACCTGCTGCCCGCTGCCCGGCTGCAGGAATTCTGGGACATCAATGAACGCTCCCTGTTTAACTACATGGCCCAGTGCAGCTTTGGAATCAGGGGCACGGTCGCTGATCTGGGGACCGGAGATCCCATTCGCGCACGCGTTGAGGTCCTGGACCACGATAGTGTTTATTCGGTGGTATACAGTTCGGAAAGCCATGGCGATTTCTACCGCCTGATCAAAGAAGGAAGTTATGACCTGCGGATCACCGCGCCCGGATACCTTGGAGATACCCTCAGGGACATAGGGGTGATCGACTACCAGGCCACCTACCTGGATGTGGAACTGGAGCCCTGGTTCACCGATCTTCCCGTGAATGAGGCCCCCGATTTCCGGCTTTACCCCAACCCTGCATCCGACATTCTGTATCTCATGCCGGTGGACCTGCCCCCGGGTGAGCTGCGCCTGAGCATCCATTCCCTGGACGGCAGGACCTGGATCCGCAAAGAGCTCCCTTGGCATGGAGAAGCACTGGAAATAGATATCAGCCGGCTGGAAAAGGGCCTGTACCTGGTCCGGTCCTCCACGCCTTCGCATACCATGGTGCGCAGGCTCATGGTGGTAGATGATTAGTTTTTGGCACATTATATGCAGCCTGATTTTAGATACTTGTCCGGGTTTTTGTACTTTTAGGCGGAACCCGGCCTTATGATTATGATGATGAATCCATCCTGGAGGAACTTAAAGAAACGTTTCTTACTGGTCCTGAGCATCCTGGCCGTGCTGGCATTTCACCCGGATGCCGGCACCCTCCTTGCCCAAAACGGCGTGACCGCCGGGGAGGCTCCCACTTCCCGCATCCTGTTTATTTTCGATGCTTCCAACAGCATGGCCGGACAATGGGACGGGGAACGCAAGGTGGATCTGGCCCGCAATGTGCTCTTCGAAATGCTGGATACCCTGGAACAGATGAAAAGCCTGGAGCTGGCCCTCCGGGTCTACGGTCACCAGAGTCCGGTCCCGCCCCAGGATTGCAGCGATACCAAGCTCGAAGTCCCCTTTGGCCGCGACAACGTGGCAAAGATCCGGCAGACATTGATCGACATCCGGCCCAAGGGCACCACCCCCATTGCCCGGTCACTGGGACTGGCTCCTGAAGATTTCCCCCCCTGCGGTACCTGCCGGAACATCATTGTGCTGATCACCGACGGGATCGAAGCCTGTGACGGGGATCCCTGCAGTGTATCGCTCGATCTGCAAAGGAAGGGAATCATCCTGAGGCCCTTTGTCATTGGAATAGGCAGTGATCCGGGTTTCAGGGAAACCTTCGATTGCATCGGGGAATACTATGATGCGCCAACCCAGGAGGAATACCGCGAAGCCCTGAAAGAAGTGATCACCCAGGCCCTGAATGCCACTTCCGCCCAGGTGAACCTGCTGGACATCCAATCCAGGCCCACAGAGACCGATGTCAATGTGATTTTCTATGACCGCTATACCCACGGGTTACGGTACCACATGGTTCACACCCTCAATCAACTGGGGAATCCCGATACCCTGAGCCTCGATCCCATGGTGACCTATGATCTGGAGGTGCAGACCATCCCACCGGTCAGGCTCGACAGTGTCAGGCTGATGGCCGGAAGGCACAATACCATTTCCATCAACACACCCCAGGGGTTTTTGTATGTGCGAACCACCAGGGGGACCTCCTATGACCGGGATCCATTCATGGTGAAACGGGCAGGAGAACAGGAAGTTATCAATATCCAGGAAACCGGCACTGTGGGCAAGTACCTGGTGGGAACCTACGATTTGCTGATCCCCATCTACCCGAAAATGGAAGTCCGCGGGGTGAAGATCGAACAGAGCAAGACCACCACGGTGGAGATACCGGCTCCCGGTTACGTCACTTTCAATACCGGTCAGCGCGGAGCCGGATCCCTGTATCATCTGGGATCCGACGGAGAACACAGCTGGGTCATGAACCTGCTTGAGAATACCAAAACCCAGGGCTATTTCCTCCAGCCCGGATCCTACCAGTTGGTTTTCCGCCGGAACGACCACAAATCTTCCTCCTATACCACCATCCGGAACTTCATGGTGAAAGAAGGGGTCCCTCAGTCTGTCAATTTTTATTAAACCTTTATGGGTCAGCAACATCTAACTCATAAAGATCGCAGGAATATGTCGGAATGGGATGACAGGGAGATCATCAAAACAGTCAAAATCCCCGGCCAGGAAGAGCTTGCCTTTAACCAGCTGGTGCAAAAGTACCAGGAAAGGCTGTACTGGCACATCCGGAAAATAGTACTCGATCACGATGATGCCGATGACGTGCTGCAGAATACCATGATCAAGGTCTGGAAATCGCTG
>CBDTYO010000480.1:0-3025 GCA_965364615.1 uncultured Bacteroidia bacterium | reverse complement strand
CACACCTCCATTAGAAAAATAGTAACTTTGGGATCTGAGCCTTGCCATGAAAAATACCACCCTGCCCAGCATACTGAATGATGTGATCGGTCCTGTGATGCGCGGACCTTCCAGCTCACACACGGCTGCCTCCTGGAGGATAGCGCGAACCGGCCTGCAACTGCTCAATGAGCCCCTGGAACACGCCCTGGTCGAACTGGATAAAAAAGGAGTCTGGGCCTCCAACTACCGGGAACAGGGAACCTCCATGGGAATGGATGGGGGACTGCTGGGACTGGACATGACCGATGAGCGCATCATCCAACCCGAACTTGTGGCCAGGGCCAGGAAGGTCCGTATAGTGTACAGGATCAGCAGCTTTGAAACCGATCATACCAACACAATCAGGCTTACCCTGGGCGGCAGGTCGGGCAAAAAAGCGGAGCTGATGGCCGTCTCCACCGGGGGCGGCATGTTCGAGATCCGGAAATTCAATGGAACCAGGGTGGATATCAGGGGCGACCGCTATCATATGCTCCTGAAGGTTCAGGAAGGGGAAGCAGACAAGGTCCTGGAAGTCCTGCAGGACATGAACCCGTCCCCATACCCACAGCCCTGGGAAATCCAGATCCAGGAAAACCTGATCCAGGTAAAATCTTCCCATACCTTCCCGGAAGACATCAGAGATTCCGCGTCAAGCCTGCAAGGGATCAAAGAATCCTGGTGGGTGGACCCGGTGCTGCCAGTGATATCCGGCAAGGAAAGCAAGTTTCCATTCACCGACCTGGGGTCCATGCTGGAATTTGCCAAAGCCGGGGATTTCAGCCTGGGCCAGGCAGGGATCGCCTATGAAAGAGCCCGAAGCGGTCTGAGCGAAGGGGAATTGAAAGAAAACATGAGGGCGCTCATCCGGATCATAGAAGGAGCCATATACAAAGGATTGAAAGGCACGAAATATAATGACGGCATCCTGCACCAGCAGGCAAAGCTTATTGACCAGGCTGCCGAAGAGGGCAGGATCAGGAAGGATCCCATGATCCAGCGCATGATCGCCTGTATCACCGCACTCATGGAAGCCAAAAGTGCCATGGAGGTCATTGTGGCCGTTCCCACAGCCGGTGCCTGCGGTACCTTCGGAGGATCGATCAAGGCCTTTTGCGACACACATGATCTTGAAGAAGAAAACAAAGTGTCAGCCTATTTTGCAGGAGGTCTGATCGGGGTGTTCTTTGCCATGGGCCCGGGATTTTCCGCCGAGGAACATGGTTGCCAGGTGGAAACAGGAGCTGCCGGATGCATGGCGGCCGGCGCCCTGGTGGAACTATCCGGAGGATCTGCCCGGGAGGCAGTGGATGCCGCCTCCATGGCATTGCAGAATAGCATCGGATTGGTCTGCGATCCGGTGGCCGACCGGGTGGAGGTACCCTGCCTGGGAAAAAACGTGAGCGCAGGCATGAATGCGCTGGCAGCCTCCTCCATGGCCCTGGCGGGATTTGATGCAGTGATCCCCCTGGATCAGGTCATTCACACCGTTGAGCGGGTAGGCAGAATGCTGCCTTCAGCCCTCTGCAATACAGGCAGGGGGGGGCTGGCGGTGACTCCGGCCGCCAGGGAGTTGAAAGACCGGTTCAGTTCCCAAAAAAGAGATAGTCATAATTAAAGAGATTACCACATGAAGTATTACGATTTAGGAAGTAGCGACCTACATGTTTCCGTGATCGGCCTCGGCTGCATGGGCATGTCTGATTTTTACGACCCAAAAGACGAAGACGAGTCGATAGCTACCATACATCGAGCGATTGAACTGGGGATTAATTTCTTCGATACAGCTGATATGTATGGCCCGTTTACCAATGAAATATTGGTCGGGAAAGCCATAGCTGATCGGCGGGACAAGGTGATTTTAGCCACCAAGTTCGGCGTCCAGCGCAATGCCCAAGGCGATTATTTGGGTCTCAACAGCAAACCGGATTATGTCCGCTCGGCCTGTGATGCCTCGTTGAAGCGCCTGGACCTGGATTATATTGATCTATACTACCAGCACCGGGTTGACCCGGAAGTGCCCATCGAAGAAACCGTCGGAACGATGGCTGAATTGGTAACAGCGGGCAAGGTTCGGTATATAGGCTTATCCGAAGCGGACCCGGAAATGATCCGGCGCGCACATGCGGTGCATCCGGTAACGGCTTTGCAAACCGAATATTCCTTGTGGAGCCGGGAGCCGGAAAAAGAGATATTGGCCACCACCCGTGAGTTGGGGATTGGTTTTGTATCCTACAGCCCGTTGGGGCGTGGTTTCCTGGCTGGACAATTCAAAAAATTTGAAGACCTGCCAGAGGGTGATTGGAGAAGAACAAATCCCCGTTTTCAAGGAAAAAATTTTGAAAAAAACTTATCCCTGGTGCAGCGCATCACCGAGATTGCAGATGACAAGGGGATTACGCCGGCACAACTTGCCCTGGCCTGGGTGTTGGCACAAGGCGAGGATATTGTAAGCATACCCGGCACCAAAAGACGCGCCTACCTGGAGCAGAACATCGGTGCGGTGGATGTTGCCTTTACTGAGGAAGATATATCCCGCATCAATGAGGCCTTTCCGATGGATGCGGCCGTTGGGACGAGGTATTAGGACCGGGATGCACTACCCATCACCACAAAGACCGGATCTGCTGGAACATTGCCCTAATTGCTCCTGGCCGGGTCGATCCTGATTTCATATTCCTTGGGCGGGATGGCCTGCATCAGATGCTGCACAAAGTAATCCCAGCGCCTGCGCATGATGTAATAGGAGTCCATGCCATACCCATGCCGGGCATGGGGCAGAATGATCATGTCAAAATCCTTTTTTGCCTTGATCAGGGCATCCACCACCAGGTAGGTATTGTAGGGCGGAACATTGTCGTCCATGCCTCCGTGGATGAGCATGAGCTTACCCTTCAGGTTCTCTGCATGGACCTGGTTGGCCTGATGCTCATAGTTGGATACTCCGTCGGCATCCTCCACTTCCAGGCCAATGTACCTTTCCCCCCAGTCGTCTTCGTAATTC
>CBDTYO010000479.1:0-3034 GCA_965364615.1 uncultured Bacteroidia bacterium | reverse complement strand
ATTCCGGCCCCCGGATACCACCGGGAAAAATGCTCCCGTGTATCGGCATGAACCACCAGCACATTGGTATCCCCGAAACGGGCCGCTTCGGTGCCATCCATCCAGAAGGAGTTATAGCCGTAGCGCCATGATCCGATTTTCTCCCCGTTCAAAAAGACCTCAGGATGGGCCATCACTCCGTCAAAAAGGAATTGCAACCTTTTCCCCTCCGCATCTGCAGGCAGATCAAAACTCTTCCGGTACCATCCTTCGCCCTTCCAGGGGAGTTTGCCCGTGTTGCCATTGGATTTCAGGGGCCCGAAGGGACCGCTGATGGCCCAGTCATGGGGCAAGTCCACCTCCTCCCACGACGCATCATCAAAGGCGGGATCCACAGCTTCCTGTTGATCTCCCTTCGCAAATTTCCAGTCAAAATTAATGGAATGGTCCCATTCCGGTGACACGTTTTCAGAGGAACTGTTTGCACAGGTGCTAAAACCTATGATGGCCAATACAGCGAGTGCCGGGGCGAAAAAATTCTTGTTAATCATTAGAGGGCTTGTTTAGATTCGTCCCTCAATATACTGCATAAAATCAAGCTATGCCAATATGATTCGCTTGTGAAGTTTTCCAGGAAACAGGGCCTGGGTTTTTTCTTATATTTATGGATCATTGATAAGCATTTAAAACCGCCCGGATGTCCCTGATAAAGACCCTTTCCCTTTGGTTGTGTTTACTGGGTACCTTCTCCCTTTTCCTTTTATCATGTGATCCCGATCAAGGAAACAGCCTCCAGGGCAGCCGGCCAAACATTGTCTTTATCCTGGCCGACGACCTGGGCTGGGCGGATCTGCCGGTGTATGGAAATACATTTAATGAGGCGCCGCGCCTGACACAGATGGCAGATGAGGGGATCCGCTTCACCAATGCCTATGCCGCATGTCCGGTTTGTTCCCCCACCCGGGCCAGCATCATGAGCGGACAATATCCGGCCAGGGTGGGCGTCATTGATTTCATTACCGGCCACTGGCGTCCCTTCGAGGAGGTCATTGTCCCAAGAAACAGAACGCAATATCTGCCCGAAGAGATCATCACCATGGCTGAACTGCTACAGAACGCAGGATATGGGACAGGCTATTTTGGTAAATGGCATCTGGGATGGGAGGAGAAACATCAGCCGGGCAACCAGGGATTTGATGAGGTGAATGTATACCGGGGCGGCGGATATTACAATTATCCCAGCCGGATGAGCACTCCCATCGAGGTGGAAGGGGAAAAGGTGCTTTCGGAAGCTCTCACCGATTTGAGCCTTGAATTCATTCAGAACCAAGGCGAATCTCCCTTTTTTCTCTTCCTGGCGCACTATGATGTACATGTGCAATTGGATGCCGATTCCACGCTCATCGAAAAATACCTGGCCAAGGAAAAGGTGGAGGATTATCCCTGCAATGCAGTCTATGCCGCCATGGTGGAACAGGTGGACCAGAGTACAGGCCGGATCCTGGACAAACTGGCGGAACTGGGCCTGTCAGACCATACCCTGGTGGTGTTTTTCTCTGACAACGGGGGCCTGGTGAGCCGTTATGACGGGATCCCCCTGCTGGCAGATTCAAAGATGCATGTGTATGAGGACGATACCCTGCGATATGTGGCTTCGTCCAATGCTCCCCTGCGAGCCGAAAAGGGTACCCTGTTTGAGGGCGGCATCCGGGAACCCATGATCCTTTGGTGGCCCGGCAAACTGGAGGCAGGCCAGGTGAATGGCGCACTTGTTTCCAGCGTGGACTTCCTTCCCACCCTTGCGGACCTGGCCGGAATCGGACTTCCGGAGGATCAGGTATTTGACGGGATCAGCCTCGTGGACATCCTCGAAGGTTCGGCCCCTGATCCGGAACGGGCCATTTTCTGGCATTACCCGGTATACCACCACGATCAACCGGCCAGTGCGGTGCGGAGGGGAAAATGGAAGCTGATCCACAACCTGGTGAATGACCAGCGCATGCTCTACGATCTGGAAACAGATATCGGGGAGACCACCGACCTGAGCCGGGAGGAGCCAGATCTGACAGAAGAACTATACCGGCTCCTGGAGAATTGGCGCAGGGAATGCGGGGCGGAGAAACCGGTGCCCAATCCGGCATTTGAACCGGCAAGACGATACGAATGGGGAATTCATCCCGATCGAAACTAGATGCCCTGTCATGAAAAAAAACAAGCAGTTAAAAGCAGTCCTTTTCGATATGGATGGTGTATTGCTCGATTCGGAGGAATACATCTGCCGTGCAGGCATCCTGATGTTTCAGGAGAAAGGTTATGAGGTCTCTCCCGATGACTTTCTGGAGTTCACGGGAATGGGAGAGAACAGGTACCTGGGAGGCGTGGCAGAAAAGCATGGGATCCCCTTTGAGCTGGAAAGGGATAAGGCCAGATGCTATGCCATATATGGGGATTTGGTGGAAGGCAGGCTGAAGCCCCTGGACGGAGTGTTGGAATTCATTGAAAAATGCCAATCCAGGGGACTGAAGATGGCCGTGGCCTCCAGTGCCGATCCGACCAAGGTGTATATCAACCTGGAGGAGATTGGGATTCCTCCCTCCACCTTTGGAAGCGTAGTCACCGGACTGGACATCGAACGAAAAAAACCGTCGCCCGATATTTTTCTGAAGGCCGCGGAAAATCTGGCTGTACGTGTTTCCGATTGTCTGGTGATAGAAGATGCCGTCAGCGGGGTGACCGCAGGAAAAGCAGCCGGAGCCCGGGTGTTAGCGCTGACCACTTCCTTTTCAGCACAAGAGCTAAGCGCAGCAGATTGGATTGCCCCCCTCCTTTCGGAAGTGGGCGATGAGGTCCTGGATTGGTAATTTCAGGACACCGTCGGCGTGCTGGGCTTAGGCCATCACCCGGGTAAGTCTGAGCCTGAAATGATCGGAGGCCCCCTTCCAGATTCTATCGGCCATCACCAGGGCTGCTCCCAGGGAAGTGGCATTGTCCACTTCAGAGTTATAGACCTCTTTGTCAGGAAAAGCCAGACAAAGCAGGGTACTGAAGATCGGAT
>CBDTYO010000478.1:0-3040 GCA_965364615.1 uncultured Bacteroidia bacterium | reverse complement strand
CGACTCCAGTGCTTTCTGAAAATGGCCCTCTGCTGCTTGATATTCCATTAGCCTCACTGAAATCAAACCTCTGAGGTTCCAGGCGTCAGCCGATGTGGGAGCATGATGAACCAGGTCTTTGGCCTTCTCCTCCGCTTGTCTGTACTGATGTTTTCTGAAAAGGTCCCTGGCTGCCATGTAGAGTGAGTCCCAGCCTTCAGGGTACCCTGGTACTGTACTTTCATTTTCCAGCTGCCAGGTGAAAAGGTTGGTTTCATCGGTCTCCACCTCCTCACTGAGTACAATGAGTTCCGGTTCCATAGAGACCCGTTCCGCATAGCTATCAAAAATGGAAACCGAAATCAGGATCAGCACCAGGAGCACCAGATAAGGCACAAAGCTCTTATACAGCGGTTTGATCATAGGCTTTCCGATGATATGTTTTCCAGGACTGTCAGAAGCCCCTGGTTGTTGGAATTCTGGATCTGAAGGCCCGGTCTGGCATTGATCTCGATAACCAGGGGACCATGTTGCTCATCTATAATAATATCCACCCCCAGGTATTTGAGGGGCACCAACCGGGCGGTCTGAATGCTGATGTCCAACAATTTACTCCAACCAGGGATTTCCAGTCCACTGAAAAAGTTGCCTGAATCTGGATGCGCCTGGATTCTTTTCTGCTTATGAATTCCATATCCTAGGCAACCGGTATCCAGGTCAATCCCGATTCCAAGGGCCCCCTGGTGGAGGTTGGCTTTCCCTTTTGACCTTAAGGTGGGGATTCTCAGCATCGCCATGACCGGTGTGTTTTGGTGCACGATCACCCTGATATCAGGGATTCCTGCATCATAGATCTTCTTAAAAAAGGGATGTGGAGTCAGGCGCTCTTCCACGATCGCCTTATCGGCGTGATCATGTGAGTAAGCACCGTAAAGGATAGCGGCTATATGCATTTTAATCCGTTCGGCCAGATAGGCTGTTCCGTCCGGAGTAGACCAGCCGCGTTGGTTCTTCTGAAGGATGAGAATGCCGTTCCCCCCGCTTCCCATCGAGGGTTTCACTACAAAGGTCTCCAGGTTATCAAGGATTTCCAGTTTGTTGTCAAGATCCCAGAGGTGCTCGATGATGGCAAAGGTCCGCGGAATGGGAATCCCGTGCTCCTCCAGGAGGGACTTGCTCAGTGCTTTGTCGTTGGCCAGATTCTGCTTCTTCCGGGGATTGAGCGGATACACAAACTCAATGTTCCTGCGGTTGATTCCCATCACTTGGTCCTGAGCCCTTAGCAGGGTTTGTAAGAATTTATTCATCCAGACAGCTAGATTATGGTCCTGAACCTGTAGTATTCAAACATCCTTAAACCAATCCACCTTCCCAGCAATATATTCAGACCAATAATGGCCAGGAAAATTTCAGGAAATGCCAGGAAGAGGGTCTCCATGGAGATGGAGTTCATTACAAAATAGGCAAATACCATCACCACAAGGGTTTGTCCTGTGATGTACATTGCCTGCCTGAATCCATCTTCCTCTATTTTGCGCGCGAAACGCTCGGCGCTGAGGGTTAGCACTACAATGGGAAAAAGGGTGATATAGGCCATTGCGATCATCCCGGTGTTGATGGCAAAATATGAGATCAGCAGGAAGAGAATGACCACGCAAACCAGCATGATCACGAGCTTGGGAGTATATAGGATGCCCCACTTCTCCATAGGGAAGTGCACCAGGCTCACAATTCCAATGACCAGAAGATAGGCCAAAATGCCATACCAAAGGCCGGTTTCACGACTGGCCACTGCAAGAAGTGCAGGAAGGAATACCCCAAAGGTGTTTAAACCTATCACATTCCTGAAAATGGCCACCACCAATGCCCCAAGGGGCAGCAAAAGAATGATCTTCAGCAGACCGATGGGGACTCCAATATTGTCAAACGCCTCCCAAAGTTGATATGCATTGAAGGGGTGTGATTTGAGCTGGCTGGAAAGCAGGGGATTGATTGAGAGTCTTGATTTGATGGAAAAATCATAGTCGAAATTGATATTAGGCGTATGCGAAAAGAGGAATTCATCTCCTCTGTACAAACTCATATAGTTGAAAGGGAGATAGGCAAAGTGGCCGTTGAGGGGATCGAACGGAACCCACTCACCGGCGACATATGCCTCCACCCATTGGTGGGAGGTTTTTTTTGTTCCTTTCTCCAGGATCACCCCCCCAACCAGCCTTGAAGGGATCCCCGCCGTACGGGCAAGCGCCACAAATAGTCGGCTTTTCCCATTGCAGGATGCCTCTCCGAGCTTGGCTGCCGTAAGGGCATCGGTCACCCCTTTAAAAGGTCGGGGAGTCAGTGAACCCGTGTATTCCTGGATAAGTTCCAGGATTCTGTAAACATGCTGTTGGTCACCCACTTTTTCCTGGTAAATATCCCGTATCCTGGGATGGTTTACCTGGATATTTGGAGTGGCCTCAAGGAATTCATCAAAGACCCTGGGATAGTTCTCTTTCACCAGAAGTGTGGTATCGATGATGAACTGTTGCGAAGATCCGAGAAAATGAAAACTGTACAGGATTTGCTTGGTTCCGCTGGCAAAATCTTCCTCCCACAGGCCTTTTTTACCACTGGCAAGGGATTCGATCGTGAAGCTCATATTGGAACTGTTGTGCGTCTCCTCGCTAATGGATTGCCGTCCGTCTGATTGAGGAAGGAAAGTGCTGACCCTTACGGGCTCACTGAACCCTTCAAAGGACATGGCCAAGGAAACCTCGTACCTGGTTCTCGGCAAGAACTTCTTGAATCCGTAGTCCCAGAACAGGATTTTTGTGACCACCATGATGATGGAAACAGAGATTAGGGCAATGGCTACAATTCTATGCGTGTTCAAAATACTTATCCTCAAATCAACCAACTTCGCAGGGGCACATCACTCTATTACGTAGAATATGAATTTTTGTTATCTGACAGGGGATAATTTATAATAACCTTTGAGAAAAAGCGGCAATATTCGCTTGAAATCATCAGCATAAATAGCTGATTACTAAATCTTTGCTTAGCACAGACTGCCTGTTTG
>CBDTYO010000477.1:0-3042 GCA_965364615.1 uncultured Bacteroidia bacterium | reverse complement strand
CTGGCCAGGGTGGAAATGGTCACGGGCAGGTCCTTGAGCCGCCGGTAAATATAGAAATTGGTGGTATCGCCTTCCATGGTGGTGCTGAGCGCCAGGATCACTTCCTTGATATCCTTGTTCTTCACTTTTTCTTCCAGGGAGTCAATGGTCAGGTCTGCCGGGCCAATGCCATCCATGGGAGAGATGATCCCCCCGAGCACATGGTAGACTCCCGCATACTGCTGTGTATTTTCCACCGACATCACGTCACGGATGGACTCCACCACACAAATGGTCGATTTGTCGCGGTAGGGATCGGTGCAGAGCTGACATACCTCCGTATCGGAGATGTTGTGGCACACCCGGCAGGTCAGGATCTCCTCCTTCATCCGGAGAATGGTGCGCCCGAAATGTTCCACCTCCTTGTCCTCCTGCTTGAGCAGGTGAAGCACGAGCCGAAGGGCGGTTTTCCTGCCAATGCCCGGCAGGGTGGCAAACTCTTCCACCGCCTCCTCCAGCAACTTTGATGAGTAAGTCTGATGCATGAGCCCAAAAATAACACATATAATTTTCATCTTCGTGCGATTTTATTCAAATTTGGCGTTCACTTCAGACCAATGCACCGTAGCCCATGTCAGAAATACTGATCATATCCATCATCATTGCCTACTTCATTCTTCTGCTGGTAATCTCCATGCGTTCATCACGCGGTGCCGGGAACGACTCTTTTTTTCTGGGTGACCGGAAATCACCCTGGTACGTCGTTGCCTTTGGGATGATCGGGGCCTCGCTTTCCGGAGTTACCTTCATCTCGGTTCCGGGTTGGGTGGTGGATAGCCAGTTTTCCTACATGCAAATGATATTGGGATACCTGGTGGGTTATTTTGTGATTGCCAACGTGCTCATGCCCCTCTATTATAGGCTTCGGTTAACCAGTATTTACACCTACCTGGATGAGCGCTTTGGCAGGTCCACCTATAAAACAGGAACCTCCTTCTTCCTGCTCTCCAAGATCGTAGGTGCATCTTTCAGGTTGTTTCTTGTGGCAAATGTGCTTCAGTTTACAGTGTTTGATGCATGGAACATCCCCTTCTATGTAACTGTAATTGTAACCATCGGCCTGATCTGGCTTTACACCTTCCGGGGGGGGATCAAGACGATTATTTGGACCGACACGCTGCAGACCTTCAGTATGTTAACAGCCGTAGTGGTCTCAATCATTCTAATCACCCGTTCCATGGATCTCTCCCTGGGGGAAATGATTGGCAGGGTAGTGGCTAGTGGTGATGCCCGAATCTGGGTATTTGACAGCTGGCAGAAGGAAAATCACTTTGTAAAACACTTCCTGAGTGGAGCCTTTATCGTGATTGTGATGACGGGGCTGGATCAGGATATGATGCAAAAGAACCTGAGTTGCAAAAATATCAGAGAAGCCAAAAAAAACATGTACGTCATGAGTCTTTCGCTCCTACCGGTAATCCTTGTCTTTCTTTACCTGGGAGCCATCCTGATACAGTTTGCACAGTTTCGGGGGATCGCCATACCGGAAGCCACCGATAATCTCTTTCCTTTGATTGCCACTGGCGGATACTTACCCCAGGTTGTGGGAGTTTTCTTTATTCTGGGATTGGTGGCCGCAGCTTATTCCAGCGCAGACTCGGCCCTTACGGCCCTGACTACTTCCTTTACGGTGGACATTCTTGAAGCGCAGAATTGGGAGGAAAAGAAGTTGACCAGGGCCCGCCGCCAGGTGCACCTGGGTGCCTCCGTGGTACTGGGACTGGCGATTATGCTCTTCAGGACCATCAATGATGAAAGTGTAATTTCTGCCATCTTTCGTATGGCAGGTTACACCTATGGTCCTTTATTGGGGCTCTATGCATTCGGATTGTTTACCAAATTGCGGGTGCGCGACAAGCTGGTCCCGCTGCTGGCCATCCTCTCGCCAGTGCTCTCCTTTTTGCTGAGTAAATACTCAACGGTGCTCTTTAATGGTTACGAATTTGGCTTTGAACTGCTGATCGTAAACGGAGCCATCATGTTCCTCGCTTTGCTCCTTACCAGTAGAAAGCCAAAGGCTTAAAGTGAAGTAATATTTGGACGCTTTGGTCATTGGTTTTTACGGATTCATAGATCATATGGATCTGTATATAAACAGATTTGCCTGATTGACCCAACGAGGGAACTCATTCACAGTTTCCTGCTAGTAAACCATCAAAACAATTCCTCAATTCTTGACAAGAAGAAGGGAGAATCATACATTTATTCATTGGTGAATTTCATGAATCAACAAATCCAAAGCGAAATGAAAAAATTATTGCAATCAATTGTTGGCCTGGTCATTGTCATGGCCTTTGTTTCCTGTGAGAAGCAAACGAAAAATGATCTATTAATGAATCCAGACGAAGTCATGAAGAGTTCCAAAGTCGTGATCATGGAACCCGTGGAAAGCACTCCCATCAGTACTGAAGTCGGAGCCATTCCATACATGATCCCGGGTGAAAATAAGGGTGGGAACCGGACCTGTGCTGAAGCAGCCGAAGCTTCTGGATTTATTTTTGACGAGCCCATGGTATTTTCCGAATGTGGGGATAAGGTGGATTACGAGGATGATCATTTCAACACTGGATTTCCAGCTGGATTAAACGTTTGGATACATGATGGGTATCATGTGGCCTTTGACATCACCGGGGGCTGTGTCAAGATCGGTGATGACTTTTACAAAGTGGGTGCTGTCATTGTGAAAGGCTCCAACCAGGCCAATGTGTATTATTACGAAGGCGGAGCCAGTTTTGATATGGGCCTTGCCGCTCCGGGCGATAAACACATGGTCAGTAACATCACATTTTGTTTTTTGCCGTGTGAAAATGATTTCGTCGGAGTATTGGCACTTAAGACCTTCCTTGAATTCGAAATTAACGGTGCACCTTATGGCCTCAGCGGGGGAACTCCGGTTCCCGATGATGACCTTGGAATAGGTTATAATTATGTTTTTTCAGGTGTTGTAAATCATTTTGATCTGGTATTGCACAGCTCTTATGGTGTAGGTCCAATTGGAACCAT
>CBDTYO010000476.1:0-3054 GCA_965364615.1 uncultured Bacteroidia bacterium | reverse complement strand
TGTCGATGGCCACAGGCTTCTCGGTACATGCAAACCAGCCCTGGATCAATGCAAGTTTTTCCTCAAAGCTCAAGGCCTTATACAGGTTTCCAAGGTAGCTGGTGCCATAGACCACCGGAGGTATGTAAAGGCCCGTTTTTCCCAGGGGAGACTTGCTGGTCAATCTGCTTTTCATGGGCTAATGGGCAAAGGTCCGGGTGCGGTATCCATAGATGGCCACCACCACAAAACAAATCAGGGGGATGATGAAAGAGACATTTTCGGCAGGCATATTGAAGATCACTTCCTGTTTGATAATGGCTCCCTGCAGCGGTGGCATGACAGAGCCCCCCAGTATGGCCATGATCAGTCCGGCTGCCCCGAACTTGGCATCCTCACCCAGCCCCCTGAGCGCAATTCCGTAAATGGTGGGAAACATCAGGGACATACAGGCAGAAACACCTACCAGACAATAGAGTCCTGCAATGCCCTGGATCAGGATCACCCCGCTGACCAGAAAGAATCCGCCGATGGCAAACACCATCAGAAGCCGCCCCGGTTTCACATACCTCATCAGGAAGGTGCTGACAAAGCGGCTGACAATGAAAATGGCCATGGCCACAATGTTGTATTGCTGGGACAGCACCTCAGCCTCCTGTTCGCCCATGCCCTGGCTCATGAAATAACGGGTACCGTAGTGTACAATAAAGGTCCAGCACATGATCTGGGCACCCACATAAAAGAACTGGGCGATCACCCCTTCCCGGTACCGGGGTAGGGCAAAGATCCTTTTCAGGGTGGGCAGAAAATCAATGGTATGGGTGGAATCTGCATTTCTGGGCATGCGCACCAGCGCAATGAGGATGAACATCGTGATGATCACCAGTCCAATGACCACATAGGGAGAGGCAAGGATATCCAGGTCACTCATCTTCACTGCCTCAAATTCGGCCGGGCCCAATAGTCCCCGTTGGGAGGTATCCATGGGATCGAGCCTTGCCTGTATAAAGGTCTTGGCCACGAACATCCCGGTAATGGATCCAATGGGATTGAAGGATTGGGCCAGGTTAAGCCTCTGGGTAGAGGACTCCTCTGCCCCCATGGACAAGATGTAGGGATTGGCGCTGGTCTCAAGAAAAGACAAGCCGCAGGTAAGAATGAAATAGGCAATCAAGAACGGGGCATAGAGCCCTATGGCACTGGCGGGGATAAAGAGCAAGGCCCCCGTGGCATACAAACCCAGTCCCACCAGGATACCGGCTTTGTAGGTAAATCGCCGTATGAAGATGGCTGCCGGAAAGGCCATGGCAAAATAGCCCCCGTAAAACGCCACCTGCACCAGGGACCCCTGCACCGTATTCATCAGAAAAATCTTGGAGAAGGCCTTCACCATGGGATTGGTGATATCATTGGCAAATCCCCAGAACGCGAAACATGAGGTAATCAGTATGAAAGGCACCAGGTATTGTCTTTCCAGTACTTTGATCTTCTTCTTCTCCATCAGAGTTTGGTTTGTAGTTGGTAGCAATCAATGGCATTCTGACTGCATATCTTCATTTGTTCTTCTTTGCTGAGGCTGCTGATGAAATTCAGAACGATCTCCATCACCTCCCCATAAGTCCCGGCCAGCTCGCATACCGGCCAGTCGCTTCCCAGCATCACCCTTTCCGGCCCGAAGGATTCCAACACTGCGGTCAGGTAAGGTAGGAAATCTTCCTGTTTCCACGACACCGGGTCTGCCTCCGTGACCATGCCCGATAGTTTGCACCATACATTGGGCGAGGCTGCCAGTTCTGTGATATCTGATTTCCAGGGCTCAGTCAGGCCGGATCTGATGGAGGGCTTTCCCAGGTGATCCAGCACAAAGCGCTGTTCCGGAAAGCTTTTCACCAGTGTTGCGGCGCGGTTCAGGTGTTTGGGGAAAAGCAACAGGTCATACACCAGAGCCTTTTCCTGCAACTTTCCCAGGCCCCTTTGAAAATCCGCCCTCAGCATAAAATCATCATCGGTTCATCCTGCACCACATGCCTCACACCCGCCAGCTTCGGGTTTCCGGCGAAGCGTTCGAGCTGCTCCCCAACCAGGGGTGAGCAAAGATCCACCCAGCCTACCACGCCCTGAATAAATGAATGCTTGTCAGCCAGTTCCAGGAGCCATTCAGTCTCCTCCAGGCTTTGCCGGGCCTGCACCACCACTGTTCCGGATACTCCGGATGTCTTTAACAAGGGCTCCAGATCTCCGGGCAGGTAATCCCTTTTAAGCACCTCCATGGTACCGTCCATCCATCCATGTTCTGCCGGTGAATATTTCCAGAGATGGTGATGTGAATCCAGGATCATCCGCTATCTTTCCAATTTATAGATTCGTTCCATCAATTGCCATTTCTCTTCGGCTGAAGCCTCTGCCGAGGTCCGCTGGAAGCGGGAAACAAAGGCTTCCCACTCCGACTGCCGGGGCATAGAGGCCAGTCTGGCCATGTCCCTGTCATGATCAAATTCGGGGAGGGTGTCCATGATCATAAACAGCCTGGTGCCCTGGATATAGATCTCCATATCCAGGATCCCCACCTCGATCATCCCCCTGGTAATTTCGGGCCAGGTGTGGCCGGGCTGGTGCACTTTTTTGTATTCGCTGATCAACTGCGGATCGTCTTCCAGGGCCAGGGTTTTGCAATAGCGCTTGTAGCAGGTATATTCTCTTTTGGATATATAGGTCATAACAACGGTATTTTAGTCTTTGTCCAATACCCACAGCAACCCTCCCCTGAGATGCTCCACAAACAAAGGATCCTCGTAGAATCCGATGTCGTGCCCCAGGGCGGTGTACCATTGCCGTCCTCCTTCAAACTCATGACACCAGCAGAGCGGGAACTGGGTTCCGAAGACCTCGCCAGGGTATTCTGATTTCTGCTCATCCTCGATGGTATTCAAATCGGCCGACAGCAACACATGTATGTCAGGATTCAGGTGGTACGAATAATAACACTCGTCCCTGACCGTCCAGCGCTCAGGCAGGTGGGCGGTGGAAGGATGGTCCGGATCGGTGACCAGCACATCAAACTCCTGATGGGGAGGA
>CBDTYO010000475.1:0-3093 GCA_965364615.1 uncultured Bacteroidia bacterium | reverse complement strand
GGCTGGGTGGCATCCACCGCCGTGGACAGCGATGGGATTCTGTGGGTCCGTTAGCTGATGGCAGCTGGCCCGGGAATACATCTGGCAGCGGGATGCATGCTTGATTTCTAAACCGGAAATTGCTAAATTGGATTTTTAATTGAAAATCAGAGTCCTATGCCCTATAAGGAAACCAAAGTTGAAAAATTGTATTACTCCATTGGAGAGGTGGCTGACATGTTTCAGGTTAACACCTCCCTGATCCGCTTCTGGGAGAAGGAGTTTGACATCATCAAGCCCAAAAAGAATAAAAAGGGCAACCGGCTGTTTACCAAGAAGGACATAGAAAACTTCCACATCATATTCCATCTGGTGAAGGAAAAGGGGATGACCCTGAAAGGGGCCAAGAAGAAGATCAAGGAAAACAAGGAAGATACTGAACATAACTTCGAAATCATCAGGTCCCTGGAGAACATCAAGGAGATGCTTATTGACCTGGTATCATGACAAAGCTTAAGGAAATCATCACTGCCCTGGAGGAAGCAGCCCCCCCCTCCCTTCAGGAATCTTACGACAATACCGGATTGCAGGTCGGGGATCCTGAGATGGAGGTAAGCGGCATCCTGATCACCCTCGATGTCACAGAGGAGGTGCTGGCAGAAGCCCTGGATCTGGGCTTCAACCTGGTGGTTTCCCACCATCCTGTGATTTTCAAGGGGCTCAGGTCCATTACCGGTAAAAATGCCTCTGAACGATTGGTCCGAACGGCCATCCGGAAGGACCTGGCCATTTACAGCGGACATACCAATTTCGACGCGGTGGCAGGAGGTGTGAATACCTACATGGCCAATCGACTGGACCTGGTGGACCAGGAGATTCTGGAAACCGCAGACGGACAATTGAAAAAATTGGTGGTCTTCGTGCCACACAAGCACCTGGAGCAGGTCAGACAGGCCATGTTTGATGCCGGGGCCGGACATATCGGGGCCTACGATTCCTGCAGTTTCAACCTGGAGGGCAAGGGGACTTTCAGGGCTTCAGAGGATAGTGATCCCTACGTGGGGGAACCCGGCAAGCTGCACCAGGAGCCCGAGACCAGGCTGGAAACCATCGTGCCGGCTCCATGGCTGGGCAGGGTGCTGCAGGCCATGACGGCTGCCCATCCCTATGAGGAGGTGGCTTATGATATTTACCCCCTGGAAAATACAGACACCAGCAAGGGAATGGGGATGGTTGGGAGACTCAAGGACCCCATGAACGAGACCGACTTTCTGGGCCATGTCAAGGACCGTTTTCAGACAGGGGTCATCCGGCACTCTGCTTTGCGCGGCAAACCAGTGGAAAAAGTGGCCCTCTGCGGAGGAGCGGGCAGTTTTTTACTCAGGCGGGCCATGGCCTCCGGAGCGGATGTATTTTTGACGGGGGATGTGAAATACCACCAGTTTTTTGACGCTGAGGGCAGGATTGTGATCATGGATATCGGTCATTTTGAAAGTGAGCAGTTTACACGGGAGCTTTTTTATGATCTACTTATGAAAAAATTCCCTAAATTTGCAATCCGTTTATCGGGAACAGAGACAAATCCAATTAAATATTATTAGTTCATGGCGAAAGCGAATAAAAGTGCAGAGCTTGCAGAGATGACTGTGGCTGAAAAGTTGAAAGCATTGTATGAACTGCAGCTGGTAAACACTGCCATTGATAAGATCCGGATCCTGCGCGGGGAATTGCCCCTGGAGGTCCAGGACCTGGAAGACGAAATAGAGGGACTGCAGACCCGGGTTTCAAAATACGATGAGGACATTGCCGGCCTGGAAAAATCCATCAACGGGAAAAAACAGGAGATTGCCAATGCCCAGGAGCTCATCAAGAAGTATGAAGAGCAGCAGAACAATGTGAGGAACAACCGTGAGTATGACTCCCTTTCCAAAGAAATCGAATTTCAGACCCTGGAGATTGAGCTGAGTGAAAAGCGCATTCGCGAGTTTACTGCCCAGATCGAGGAAAAAAAGCTGGTCATCGATGAATCCAAAGCCGTGCTGGATGAGCGGAAGTTGGATCTGGATAATAAAAAGAAGGAACTGGACGACATCGTTGAGGAGACCAAGAAGGAAGAGGAGGTGATGGAGAAGAAAAGCGCCAGCCTGGAGGGAATCATAGAGGAGCGCCTGATTTCGGCCTACAGAAAGATCAGGGCCAATGCCCTGAACGGATTGGCAGTGGTACCGGTGGAACGTGACGCCTGTGGAGGGTGTTTCAACAAGATCCCCCCCCAGCGTCAGCTTGACATTGCTTCCAGGAAGAAGATCATTGTTTGCGAATATTGCGGAAGAATCCTGGTGGATTCCAAACTCAGCGAGGAGAAAGCATAGCCACCCGGGGAGCAAGCGACTCCTTGTGGCCTGTGAGGCGCATTCGCGTATCGTTCAGAAAGCGCAGCATCAGATCTCTGTCTGCCGGAGACATGCCCACCTGGGACACAAAAGACTCATTGCTATTGGCAGGGACCAGTGAAAAGCCGGTCCCTTTTTTTGTTTCGGGCTTCCAGACCCATACAGGCAGGTAAGCATAGCTCTCAATCTCAGAACCCCGGGATCCTTTCACCAATTCAAGTTCAAAGAGAATCCCCCCGTCCCTGTACCGGTTCCTCTGGTTGGAAATCAGGTTCCCCATGGAAAAGGCCACCAGGTCTCCTTTTCCTGTTCCCCTGATGGGCTGTACCACATGGGGATGGGAGCCAATGATGGCATCTGCCCCGTGCCTGAACATGAAGCGGGCCAGATCCCGTTGCTGGCTGTTCTCGTTGAGCTGGTATTCGCTTCCCCAGTGGACACAGACCAGGATGAAATCGGGTTCTGCCGTGGCGGCTTTTTCAAGATCGCTCTGAATCTGTACTTTATCGATCCGGTTTACAATGGCCGGAGGGGTTTCCTTGATTCCGTTGGTGCCGTAGGTATAATTCAGCAGGGCGATTCGAATTCCCTTCTTTTCCACCACCAGGGGATAGTGAACCTGGCGCCTGTCAGGGTCCGGGCAAGTACCTGTCTGAACCAGGTCCCACTGATCCAGCTGTTCAATGGTCCTTTGGAGTCCTTTTTGTCCCCTGTCCAGTGC
>CBDTYO010000474.1:0-3093 GCA_965364615.1 uncultured Bacteroidia bacterium | reverse complement strand
TCGAACGCGTGAGGGGGGTGTTTGTCAAGGTGCCATTGTGCTGACAGCCAGTCACAATCCGGCCCAGTGGAATGCCCTGAAACTGCTCAATGGCCGCGGCGAGTTTCTCTCTGCGGAGGATGGCGAAGCGATCCTTCGCAAGGCCAGGTCCAACGATTATACCTATGCCGAACTAAAAAAATTGGGGAAGATTAAACCTCTCGAAGGAATGGATGTCAAACACATCGATCAGGTCCTCAAGCTGGACCTGGTGGATGTAAAAAAGATCAAAAGAAAGAAATTTAAAGTGGTCATCGATTGTGTAAATTCAGTGGGTGGAATCGTATTACCCCAGTTGCTTGCCGCCCTGGGAGTGGACCAGGTGGTGGAAATGCATTGCGATCCCACAGGTGAGTTCCCACACAATCCGGAACCACTGCCCGAAAACCTGACCGAGATTTCCCAAAGGATGGTCGAGGAAAAAGCGGATGTGGGCTTTGTGGTGGATCCGGATGTGGACCGGCTGGCCATCGTTTGTGAGGACGGTTCCATGTTTGGGGAAGAATACACCCTGGTGGCCATATCGGATTACATCTTATCCAAAACCCCCGGAAACACCGCTTCCAACCTTTCATCCACCCGGGCACTCAGGGATGTGACCGAGGGACACGGGCAAAGCTACTTTCCGGCTGCAGTGGGAGAAGTGAATGTGGTCAATGCCATGAAGCAGCACCACTGTGTCATAGGGGGAGAAGGCAATGGCGGGGTCATTTACCCGGAGTTGCATTACGGAAGGGATGCCCTGGCAGGCATTGCACTTTTTCTCACACACCTGGCAGTAAGTGGATTATCGTGCAGCGATTTGCGAAAATGCTACCCCGATTATTTCATATCCAAAAACAAGATCAACCTGGCGGAAGGAGTGGATGCAGATGCCCTGCTGGAAAAATTTGCCGGGGCCCATGCACAATATGATATCAACCTGACCGACGGAGTGAAGGTGGACAGGCCCGAGGGCTGGGTCCATCTGCGTAAGTCCAATACAGAACCCATTATTCGGCTGTATGCCGAAGCCGGCACGCAAGGCGAAGCAGAACGTTTCGCAGATGAGGCCAAACAAACCATTAATGAATTGATTTAATCGATATAATTTAAGTAACATGAAAAAGAGAACCATTCTTGCCATAGCAATCCCTTCAGCGCTGATCATCGCGCTGGTGCTCTATTCCGTGCTTTCGGGCAAGGAGAAGGAAGTTGTGCTGGAAACGGAGGTGCAGGAGGGACAGTTTGAAATATCGGTGATGGTGACCGGCGAATTGCAGGCGATCAGAGAGACCGAGATCCAGGCTCCTTCGCAGCTGCGAAGCAGAAACCTGCGAATACGCAGCGTCAAGATCCAGGATCTGATTCCCGAAGGAACCGTCGTCGATTCAGGACAATGGGTCGCAACCCTGGACAGATCAGAGGCGGATAATTCCCTCAAAGACATCCTGGACAACCTGGAGCAAAAGCAGTCGGAATACATGCGAACCAAGCTGGATACCACCATGCAGCTCAGGGAACTTCGCGACCAGTTGATTAACCTGAAGTTTGCCATGGAAGAGGCAGAAATTACCCTGGAGCAATCCAAGTTTGAACCGCCCGCTACCATCCGTCAGGCCGAAATTGAACTGGAAAAGGCCACCAGGGCTTTTGAACAGGCTGAAAAGAATTATGGATTGAAAGAACAGCAGGCCAAGGCCGAAATGCGAGAGGCCGAGCTCAACATGGCCCGGGACCGGAGGAGCAAGGAAGAAATGGAAGCAGTGCTGCAAAAATTCGACATTTATGCTCCGGCCTCCGGAATGGTCATCTACAAGAAAGACTGGAGCGGGCAGAAGAGAACGGCCGGAACGGAGATCAATACCTGGGACCTGGCTGTGGCTACTTTGCCAGATTTGTCCACCATGATTTCCATGACCTATGTGAATGAGATTGACATCAGCAAACTCAAGAAAGGGCAACCAGTGAAAATCGGGGTGGATGCCTTCCCTGAAAAGGAGTTTACAGGCGAAGTCATTGAAGTGGCGAATATCGGTCAGCAGCTACCCAATACAGATGCCAAAGTGTTTGAAGTGCGCATTGCACTGAATGAACGGGACACCATCCTCCGACCCTCCATGACCACCAGCAACCAGGTGATCACCCAGGTGCTGGACAGTGTGTTATATGTTCCCCTGGAAGCGGTACATGCCAATGACAGCCTGACCTATGTTTATACAAGGTCGGGGAAAAAACAAGTGGTGGTACTGGGTGAATCCAACGAAAACCACATTGTGGTGGAAATGGGCTTGTCCAAAGGGGACAAGCTTTACCTTTCCATGCCCGAAGAACCGGAATCATATTCTTATGCGGGCCTGGAGCTCGTTAAGGAGATCAAGCGCAGGAAGGCTGAAGAGGAGAGACAAAGACAGGAACAACGAGAGCAGATGAACCGGCCAAGACAGGCACCTGAAAACTTCAGGAGTGCTCAGCCGGGGGGGCAGCAAAGCAGAACCAGAAGCTAGGATCATGGGAAGATATTTTCACGACATAGTCATTGCCATTGAATCCATCCTGGCAAATCAGATGCGGAGCATTCTGACCGCACTGGGCATCATTTTTGGTGTAGCGGCCGTCATCACCATGCTGGCCATTGGAAAGGGAGCCCAGCAGGAGATCCTGGAACAGATCAAAATGGTGGGGGTAAATAACATCATGGTGACCCCCATCATTGAATCAGCCAATGGCGATAATTCGGAGGAGGCATCTGGTGAGACCCAGAAGAAAAAATTTTCCCCCGGCCTGACCCTGCAGGATGTGGAAGCCATCCAGAAAGTGGTTCCCACAGTGAACCGTGTGTCGCCTGAAATCACGCTGAATTCCTTCGTGATCAAGGATGGCAAGCGGGCCAGTGCCAAATTGCTTGGGGTCTCCAATTCCTACTTTGAAATTTTCAATCTGCCCCTGGAGGAAGGGAGCTTTTTCATTGATTACCAGGAAGAAAACGGGATTCCGGTCTGTGTGATCGGAGCCAACATCAAGAACAAATTCTTCAGTAAGGAGAATCCCATAGGCAAGTACATCAAGTTTGAC
>CBDTYO010000473.1:0-3094 GCA_965364615.1 uncultured Bacteroidia bacterium | reverse complement strand
CCATCGGCGGCAATGTCGTGGGTGGCTGAGGAAAAGGCCAGCAGCCAGAAAAATGCCAGCGTGAACTGGAAAAAGCGCTCCACCGGGATCATAAATGCCACCCCGGCCAGTCCGGCTCCGATGCAGAGCTGCATCACCAGGATCCAGAAGCGTTTGGTTTTCAGAATGTCCACCACGGGCCCCCAGAGGGGTTTGATCACCCACGGCAGGTACAACCAACTGGTATACAACGCTATCTCGGCATTGGAGATGCCCATCCGTTTGTAAAAGATCACCGAAAGGGTCATCACCAGCACATAGGGTATTCCTTCGGCAAAATACAGGGTAGGGACCCAGGTCCAGGGCCTTGAACGGGACTTCTCTCCGTTGGCGCCCTTTGGTGTCTCAGTCATAACGTTTGTTTAAGGAAGCGTCTACAAAATAGTGATTCAGTATCTCTTGATGGGTATATCCCTGGCTGGCCATCACGGCGGCTCCGATCTGGCAGAGACCCACCCCGTGTCCCCATCCGGCGCCATACAGGCGGAAAGTGGCAGGAATCCCGTATTTGTAGCCATCCTTTTCCACCACAAATGCGGAGCTGTAGAGATGAGAAGGACTTAGCCAGCGCCTGATCTCCAGCTCCTTTCCTACGATCAGGGTCCTTTTGGTACCCACGATCTTCAGCCTGACCAGCCTGCCCGATTCACCCCTTTCCACCGGCACCAGATCCACGATCTCTCCAAAATCGATGGCCGATTTTTCCCGGATCAGGGACGCCAGTTCCTGCTGGGCATAGGTGATCTCCCAACGGTAAAAATCACTGAAACTCTGGTCATAATCGTTCAGCACCTGCCTTAATAAAGCCGCATCCCGGGTATTGCAAAAGGCCTGGGGCCTGCCCCGGATGAATTCCTCCGCATTTGGTTCCGCTTTCAGGTCCAGGGTATTGACGGGCGCATGGGCCGGATTGTCATCCACCCGTTTCAGGTAGGGATGTGGCACAGGCTCCCAACAGTGCTGGAACTCTTCCACCACTCCTCCGCAGCACTTGGAAAAACGGGCATCACAGATCCTGCCACCATGTTCCAGCACCATGCCCCGGGTTTCCTGTACGGCCTTTACCACCTCAGGATTGTGGGCCCTGGTGGTACCCTGGTAACGCTGACAATGGTCGTCGGCACAAACATGGAACAGATCATGATCTTCCCGGTCGTACCATCGGATGTATTCTTCGTCACTTTCATGGACCAGTGTATAGCCCTCGTCCGACCCGGCCAACTGGTCCTGCTTTTCTATCTGGGCCAGCAGCCAGCTGCGGGAGATTACCGTGTGGGCCTTCAACAGGCCCGGAGAGCTGTCTCCCCGCATTTCCGAGGAGATCACACTGATCAGGTAGTCCTCCACCGAAACCACATTCACTACCTGGACTTCATCCCCCTGCACCATCAGTTTCAGGGCTCCCTGGAATTCCTGTTCCTCTTTCTGCTCCCAGTGGAAACCGACGCCGATCACCACATCTTCGACGGCAAAACGGCTGTTCCCTTCCTCCACGGGTGTAAAGACCACCTGGGCGTCCAGTGGCATCTCTTTGCCTTCCTGCCGGATCACCAGGCTTTTGTTTTTCACCCGTGCTTCCGCACTTCCCTGCCACGAGGGTCCTCCGGCTCCGGTGATGAATGCACCTTCCATTCTGAACCGGATGCGGGCTGCTTTGACGATGCCCACTTCGATATGCGGGGATTCATTTTGATTCATTTGCCTTGCATTTTGCTTTTACATATGCGTTCATACGTTCGAAATGATCCTGGGAAAAGCCCACCTGGGAAAAAATGTCCTCGATATCCTCCCGGGTGATCTTTTCAAAGTCCTTTTCCAGGGGCATGATCAGTGTTCCCCCCATGTCCACGGAAGCGGGACTCAGGAGGATGTTCTGCTCGCCCTCCTCAAAGTACTGCCAGGGCCGGTGTTTCTGGCGGGGAAAGAGCAGGACCTGCCAGCCCTGCCTGTAATAAGAGAGCATATTGATCATGGGCTCTTCCCCGTGTTGCAGTTCCCGGATAAAGCGAAAAGCCATTCCGCCCATCTCTTCCAGGGATTCCCGCAGGGGAGATTCCATCACATAAAATCGCCTCAACCCATCGTTCACAGCGGTGATCTTTGTGGAATCCGACGCATGCAGCAGCTCCCCGTATTTTCCTTTCAGCGATTCCAGCTCCCTTTCAATGGGCATGAAACCCCGGTTGCCAGCCTGGAAATGCATGTGGTCGGGGGCCGAAGCCCCGCAATTGGGCGCATTGTAAAATACCGCCAGCTCGGGCAGTGCTTTGCTGAGTTCCAGGAAGGACCGGAATTCACCCTCAATTACTTGCGGGGTATGCTCCGCCTTGGCAATGGTAAAATGTTCCCGGAATATGGGAAAGGGATTGCAAAGGATCTCATATTCCGCTCCGAACCAGACATTTTTTTCTTCCGGGGGGCGGTTTTCCAGGCAGAGGAAGCAGGCCCGTTTTTCAATGCTGACCTTGTCCACCTTGGCTGCAGAAGAGGTGATCCGCTTGGGATTGTTTTGCACCTGGATGGAAAATCCCTCAAAATCAAATTGCTTCAGGCGGGCACCCGAGAGCTTATCCCAGTTGGCCCCAAGCAGCGGCCAGCTGAGCTTCTGATCCTCGAAAAGGGCATCTGCTTGTTCCTGCAGGCTCATCGTGTGGCATTCAGTTTGATCCGGGCGGCCAGCTCAAAACTCCTGAGCCGGTCCTTGTAAGTGTTGTGCTTATTCTGTGCTTCCACGCTGAGCGAAGCATCTGAATTGTCCTCCCAGCGGCGACAGAGATACAGGGGCTTGTAGATGCGCCCGATCTGGTAGTGCCTGCTGATGGCCAGTCCCACCCCATAGTCTTCTCCATAGCTGACGTTGGGAATGTTGATTTTCCTCAGCACCGGTGTGTAAAAAGCCCTGGGGGCTCCCAGCCCATTGATGCGCAGCGCATTGTTCCGGCCGTTCCCGGGGGTCCATTCCCTGTGGTCTACCACACCCGGGGGGATCTCCTCCAGCTTGAAATTGCACATCTGGTAAGAGCCTACCACCATGGCACATTGCTGCTCATAGAAA
>CBDTYO010000472.1:0-3098 GCA_965364615.1 uncultured Bacteroidia bacterium | reverse complement strand
CATCGGGGATATTCTCCTCAATATAAGCGCCTACCTTCAGAGCAATGTCCAGGGCGATGTCCTTCTCCTTGGCCCGTTTGCCCACTGCACCGGGGTCCCTGCCCCCATGACCTGCATCGATGACCACCGTGCGGATTCCCTTTGGGGGGTCCTCCGTGGCCTTTACTTCGATCCGCGCGCCAAGCAGGAAAACGAAAATTGTTAACACAAGAAACGGGCGAATGGGCCGTTTTATATTAATTGGCATTACCTTTGCGTTTAGCACAAAAATATAAGTTTATAGAGATTGCTTTACGACCGCTTTAAGATACTTTTCATCATCTTACTAACTGTTCCGGTTTGCTCCTTATTGTATTCCCAGCAGCTTGACACCCTTGCTATGGGAGATACCCTCAGGCAGGAGATCCCCCAGTCTGTAATGGCTGATTCGTTGTTTGCCTTGCTCGACTCCCTGCAGGCCGGCGATACTCTCAGGTCGGATACCGCCCTTGTGGACCGGCCCGCGGGAAGTGACATCCAGGCAGAAGTGAAGTACAGCGCCACCGATTCACTGGTATTTGCCCTGGATGGGGGGACCGTGGAACTGTACGGAAATGCCAGCATTGTATATGAGGATATCACCCTGGAGGCAGCCTATATCATGTATGACATGGACCTGAATACGGTGGTGGCCCATGGTTTGCCTGATTCGGCCGGCACCCTGCAGGGCAAACCCAAGTTCAGAGATTCCAGCGGCACCTTCGATTCCAAAGAATTGCGCTACAACTTCAAGACCAAAAGAGCCTTTGTGGTGGAAGTGGTGACCGAGCAGGATGGAGGATTTCTTCATTCCGAGGAAACCAAGTTGCAGCAAAACGGACACGTCCATTTGAAAAACGGGAAATTCACCACCTGTGATGCGCCACATCCCCATTTTTATATTGCACTGACCAAGGGGATCAGCATGCCCAACGATAAGATAGTTTCCGGACCGGCCTATATTGTGCTGGCCGATGTGCCCTTGCCCATCGGCATCCCCTTCGGATTTTTCCCCAACACCAGCACCAAAAGCTCGGGAATACTGATCCCCCGATACGGGGAGGAGGAGCGAAGGGGCTTTTACCTCCAGGACGGGGGATATTATTTTGCCATGAACGAATACCTGGATCTGCGCGTGACGGGCGATATCTATTCCAACGGGACATGGGGGGTAAGGGTCGGATCCAATTACAAGGTGAATTACAGGTTCAACGGCAACCTGAATGTGAGGTATTTTAAGAACATCACCGGATACAGAGGCATCGAGGGTTTTTATAACGTTAACCGTGATTACAGCATTGGATGGAGCCACAACCAGGATGCCAAGGCCAATCCGAACAGTTCTTTCAGGGCCAGTGTGAACCTGAGTTCCTCCTCCTATGACCAGAACCATACGCGGAACATCAACAGTGTGCTGACCAACACCAAGCAATCGTCCATATCCTATCAGAAGTCCTTCCCCAATTCTCCCTTCAACCTGAGTGCCTCCCTGAACCACAGTCAAAACAGCAAGACCAAGGGAGTCAACATGGTTTTGCCGAAGATCTCCCTGAACATGGCCCGGATCAATCCTTTCAAACGCAAAGTGGCCACCGGGCCCAGCCTGCTGGAAAACCGCATCAATACCGTCGATACCTTGTTGTTTACCAGTGATGTGTGGGACGACATGCGCAACGGGTATAAGCATTCCATCCCCCTGAACCTCAGCATCAGGCCTTTCCGGAAGACTCCCATGCTGCAGACCTTTGCCATTACGCCTTCCATCAATTACAACGGCATACTCTACACCAAGCAGACCTACAAGGAATTTGATGGCTATGACGAAAACGGCAGAGCCATCATCCGAAAGGATACCCTCAGCCGCATCTCCTACGCACACTCGCTCTATCCGAGCATCAGTTCAGGGCTTTCACCCAAGATTTACGGGATGTATACCTTCACCGGGCGGGGCCGCATGGAAGCGATCCGGCATGTGATGACCCCCTCGGCCACTTTTTCCTATGTGCCCGACATCAGCGAGTACATGCCCAACTACTACCGGGAAGTGAGGGATGAAAATGATTCTGTGCTGACCACCTATTCCATCTACGAGGATGGGATCTATGGCACGCCGACACTCAGGGGGGCTTCAGGTTCCCTGAACTTTTCCCTGCGCAACAACCTGGAGGCGAAGATGCGGTCCAAGGTGGATACCATCGATGAACTTGAAAAGGTCAAGCTGATCGACAACCTGAGCATGAGTACTTCCTACAACCTCTTTCATTCCGATACCCTTACACCTGCCTGGGCCCCCATTGGGTTTAACGGGAGCACCCGTGTGTTCAAGGACCAGGTAAGTATTTCCATCCGGGGAGTGATGGATCCCTTCGGGTATGACAGCACCCGCACACGTACCCGGGAGACCTACTTTGCCCAAACGGGCAAGCCTGTCCGGCTGACCAGTTTCAGTGTGTCCTCGGGATTCAGGTTGAGCTCCAAGAAGCAGACACCGGGCCGCAAGGATGACCAGGCCAACCTGGACCGGGATTCCCAGCTGAACAACCGTGACATGGCCACCGACGATGCTTCCCTGGGACAATACGATATCAATCAGGAAGAGTATTATGGCACCTATGTGGATTTTGACATCCCCTGGTCGCTTCGTATCGATTATAATTTCAGCTACACCAAACCCAGGGACGAAGCAAAGATTGTACAGACCCTCAGGGCTTCGGGAGATTTCAGCCTGACGCCCAACTGGAAAATTGGATTCAATACGGGGTATGACCTGGACAGAAAACAATTCACCACCACAAACCTGAGCATCTACAGGGACCTTCATTGCTGGGAGATGAGAATATCGGTGGTGCCTTTCGGAACCTATAAATCCTATAATTTCCAGATCAATGCCAAATCCACCATCCTTTCCGACCTGAAGTACAACAAGCGCAAGTCGTGGGTGGATAACTTCTAAACCTTTAGTCATGAAAAAGATCATTCATACCGATCAGGCACCTGCTGCAGTGGGGCCCTATTCACAGGCGGTTGAAATCAATGGGACCCTGTATGTTTCCGGACAGGTGCCCATCAATCCGGCCACC
>CBDTYO010000471.1:0-3106 GCA_965364615.1 uncultured Bacteroidia bacterium | reverse complement strand
CCAGGGAGGGTTCACGAAGCACGACGGTGGTTTTTTTTCCCAGGCGGTTCAGTCCTTCTGAGAGTCCAATGGAAACGGTGGTTTTTCCTTCACCTGCAGGGGTGGGGGAGATGGCCGATACCAGTATCAGCTTGCTATGGGCACTCCTTTTTTGATCGATCAGTTTCAGGGGGATTTTTGCCTTGTATTTTCCGAACATTTCAATTTCCTCTGCATCGATGCCGAATTTTTCAGCGATTTCTGTGATGGGGCGAAGTTTTACTTTCTTGGCGATGTCCAGGTCATTCATGTCTTTCTTATTTTATATAAAAATAGCAACAAGGGCAAGATAGCATCATAAACTGTGATGGAAATATCAACAAGCTAAGCCATAATCACTATTTTTACTGAATGCAAGCTAACCCCAGTAAGAATTTAAAACTCATTGTATGGATCCAGTACTAGCAAAACTTGGTGAAGCTGTTGAATTGGGCAAAGTGGACAAGAACTCTCCCTATCCCCCTCAGTTAAAAGGCCAGGATGGTGCCGATGAACTTGCCAGTCAGGCCTTATCCGGCGGTGTATCTCCCAACGATATTTTAACGGAAGCCCTGGTTCCTGCCATGGACCGGGTGGGACAAAAGTTCTCGGAAAACAAGATCTTTGTGCCGCAAATGCTGATGTCTGCCAAAGCCATGGGAGCTGCCATGAATCACCTGAAGCCCTATTTCCAGAGCGGGGATGTGAAAACCAAGGGCACCTTCATCATTGGCACAGTAAAAGGCGACCTGCACGACATTGGAAAAAATCTGGTGGCCATGATGGTGGAAGGCGGGGGCTGGACCATCATTGACCTGGGAGTGGACGTGAATGAAGAAACCTTCAACCAGGCCATTGCTGAAAATCCCGGTGCGGTGGTGGGACTTTCTGCACTTCTGACCACCACCATGGCCAACATGGAAGGAATCGTCCAGAAGATCAAAGAGGTCCATCCCGAAACCAAAGTACTGGTGGGCGGAGCCCCCCTTACCGATGATTTCAGAAGCAAGATTGGTGCTGACTTTTATTCGCCCGATCCGCGGGGCGCCGTTGAATACCTCAAGGAACTGGTAGCCTAGGCCCTTGGGAACCGTTCGCATCCGGCTCGATCCCCTGGGCAAGGAGATCACAGCAGAGAAGGGCACTCCGCTCATGGACGTCCTGCATGAGTTCGGGGTGGAATTTCCCTGCGGAGGCCAGGGCACATGCGGCAAATGCAGGATCAAGGTGTTGCAGGGCGAGCTAAAGGCTGATCCAAAGCACCAGGTCAAGCTCCGGGAGCAGGGCCTGGGGCCGGAGTGGAGGCTGGCCTGTATGAGCCGGGTCGGGCAGGATTTGGGGCTTGAAGTGGGTCAGTTTGAGGCGATGATCCAGGCCGATGAAACCCCCTTTGCATTCACGGGATATGATGGTCTTGGCGTAGCAGTGGACCTGGGAACCACCAGCCTGGTGGCCCAGTTGCTTGATCTCTCCAACGGACAGGTACTGGCTGTGGAAACCTCCCTGAACCCCCAGAGGCGCCATGGAAGTGATCTGATTTCCCGCCTGGGATATGCCCTGGATCACGGGAGCGGTACCCTGACCGCCCTGATCCGCAAAGAGGTGGGGGAGATGCTTGATGCATTGCTCAAGGGTCGAGGCCAGACCGTTGACAAGGTGATCCTGGTGGGAAACACCGTGATGCATCACTTATTCTCAGGCCTGGCCATCGAAGAGCTTTCTTTTTATCCTTTTGAATCGCCCACGCTGGGTGAACAAAGCTTCACGGCCAGCTCCCTGGGATGGAGCATCTCCTGTGAGGATATCCGGTTTTTTCCTTCCATTGGCAGTTTTGTGGGAAGCGATGTACTGGCAGGGATCCATGCCACTGGCATGTGGCGCAAAAAGGAAATATCTGTACTGGTGGATCTGGGGACCAACGGAGAGATTGCAGTGGGCAGCTGCGAGGGGTTGTATTGTGCTTCAACCGCTGCCGGACCGGCTTTTGAAGGGGCCAGGATTTCCATGGGGATGCTGGCCACCACAGGGGCCATTTCCTCGGTGGATCAGGGACCGGAGGGGATCACCTGCCAGGTGATCGGAAATGTGCCCGCCAGGGGTATTTGCGGCAGCGGTCTGATCGATGCGGTGTCAGTGTCACTGGAACAGGGCAAGCTGGGGAGCTTTGGAGAAATCCTTCCGGGACAAACGGAAATCGCGCTGCAAGGGGAGGTGGTCCTGACCCAGAAGGACATCCAGGAATTTCAACTGGCCAAAGCGGCCATCGCAGCCGGACTGCAGATCCTGTTAAATAAACTGGGCATCGGGAAAGAGGATGTATCCGCGGTATATATAGCCGGTGCTTTTGGCAACTATATCAACCTGCAGAGGATGCTGCAAACGGGCATGATGGATTTTCCACCGGACCGTTTTCACAAACTGGGAAACTCTGCCCTCATCGGGGCCAAGATGTTTCTTTTCGGAACGCCGGAAATGGCCGGGGAGATCCTGGGGCTTTGCCGTCACCTGAACCTGGAATCGGAAAAGGATTTTCAGGATATTTTTGTGGACCGGCTTTCCTTTAATCCACCATCCAGCTGAGACCGGGCCAGGCATCCGAGGGAACATTTGACTGGACCGGCCCCGGGGTGCTTCTGCCTTCTTGGATGTATTTTTCCAGCAGATCAGATAATTCTTCGACTATCTCGGGGTGCCTGGCATAGAGATTCTCGGTCTCTCCCACATCCTCTTGCAGGTTGTACAGCTGGAGGGGAGGCAATTGCCCGATTTCCAGGGAGCCTGGCCGGGGATCGCTCCAGCCGCCGGAGCCCGGACAGAGAATGAGTTTCCAGTCGCCTTTTCGGATGGCAAAGGAGCCATTGATGGAGTGATGCACCGTGGCCTCCCGGAGCGGGCCTTTTTCCTCCCCCAACAGGGCAGGAAGCATGGAATAGCTGTCCACACCCTCAGCAGGTCCCAGTGAAATTCCAGTGAGATCTGCCAGGGTGGCCAGCAGGTCGGTGAGGCAAATGACCTGGTCGCTGCTCCTGCCTGCCTCAATATATTCCTCTGCCTTGCGGCGCGAGCAGATGCCGCACGGCGCGCATCT
>CBDTYO010000470.1:0-3114 GCA_965364615.1 uncultured Bacteroidia bacterium | reverse complement strand
TGCTTTCATCAGAGATATTAAGAGCGCACTCTATGCTTCGAAAATCGTTTCCTATGCCCAGGGCTACACCCTCATGCGTGAAGCTGCCAGGGAATATGGATGGGATTTGAATTACGGGGGCATTGCGCTGCTTTGGAGAGGGGGCTGCATCATTCGTTCGGTCTTCCTGGGAAAGATCAAGGAGGCTTTTGACCAAAACCATGAGCTTCCCAACCTGCTGCTCGATCCGTTTTTCAAGGAGAAAGTGGAAGGGGCCCAGGAGGGTTGGAGGAAGGTGGTGGCCACCGCCCTGACCAACGGCATACCTGTGCCGGCTTTTACTACCGCGCTCAATTACTTCGATGGTTACCGTTCTGAACGCTTGCCGGCCAACATGCTTCAGGCCCAGCGCGATTATTTCGGGGCCCACACCTATGAAAGGGTGGACCGGCCCAGGGGCGAATTCTTCCACACCAACTGGACAGGGCGTGGGGGGGATACCAGCTCTTCGACCTATGACGTGTAAATACCCTGAGCAAAAGATTATATGGTGAATCGATTGCGCCCAAAACAGACCGGGAAACCACCAGGCTTCCCGGTTTTCTTCAGGCTTATTCCTCAGGAATATAGGAGAGATCCTTCACCCACCAGCCATCTTCATTCACAATGTCTGTGATGTGTTTAATTATTTCAGCATTGATTTGCTTCATGGTTTCACCCAAGGTTTCACCCAAGGTTTCATCCAATACTTCTTGCCGATCCAGGTATTCCTTTTGGTCCTTGCCATAGGACCAGGCAAAATAAACAGGTCCTTCGAAACCCATATTTCCTGTGCCTATGTAAAAGGCATCTTCCATTCCTATCTCTTCCATAGACGCAACGGCCTTTTTAAACAATTCTTCCACCGCTTTTTCCGAACCTTTCTTTACATAAATGTTTTGCCAGAAGCAATATTCAATGTCCTCATCTTTGAGTCTGGGAGTTTCAGGCTCGTAGCTCAGATCTAAGTGAGTAACCACCACCTTACTTATTTGTGATTCAATGCATTCCTGGAATTTCGCAAATTTCTCCGCACCGAATTTCTCCATGATGGCATCCCAGGCATTTTCAATTTTGGTAATATCGTTCATCTCCCCGATGGGATACCATAAAGCATAATGGAAGGGCTGGGTCCGCCATACGTTGTAGATATAGGGGAATTTCTCCGCCTTACAGAGTTCCATCAGCTCTTTGCTGACTTCATTGTACTGGTCAATCATTTCCGGCTTTACTACCTCTTCACCCACCAGCCAGAGAATTTTTTCCTTGTCCTGTGCCGCTGAGGTCAGCACCAATACCAAGGTAAGCATTAGCATAAATGCCAATGAAATGCACTTTTTCATGAGCTTGATTTTTTGGGGGTTAGCCATACAAGTTATGAAAAACAGCCATGAAAGTCCAAAAAAAATGGGAGCTGAAAAGGCTCCCATGTTTCTATCTTTTGAATGTATGCTGCCAAATCCGGCAGGCGCGTTGTCGCTAGCCGTTGAATCCACCCACCCGGGTGTAATTCTCCTGGGCATTGATGTAGAATGCCTTGTACTTGATGTAGTGGTTCCCTTTCTTGAACTCCCAGTGCACATTCTTGGCCTTGAAGATCTTGCCAATGCAGGCTTCGAAAATCAACATATAGTTGATTCCGGTGACTTGTTCTGCCTCCAGGATGCTCTTGAATTCAACACTCCGGTCCGCAAAATGCCCGATCACCGGAAGGGAATACTTTTTCTGTGCCCTTTTTTTCAAGGCGCCCTCATTGATGATGGGCAGACGTCTGACTTCTGCTGGTTTGCTTGACATATACTGAGTTTTATCTCTAATACGTAAATGTTCGTCAAATTGTTATGACCCGGATAAAAATAAGAAAAAAAAATAGAACACTTAGGGGGAGGTTTTTTAACAAATAGTGTATTTTTAAACCATTCAGACCTGAACTGGCCCAATGAAGACCCTCATTGCATATTCAACCACCCTGGGTTGTACCGAACAATGCGCCTCTAAACTGAAGGACGATCTTGTGGATGATGTGGAGATGGTGCGTATCTCACAGAGGCGGAAGTACAACCTTCGGCAGTATGATACCATCATCGTGGGCGGTTCCATTCATGAGGGCATGATACAGCGTTCTGTGTATAAGTTTTGTGAAAACTACCTGGAGGTTCTGCTCCAGAAACAAGTGGGTTTGTTTGTCTGCTGCATGGACCCCAACACCGATGAGCAGCAGCTCATTGACCAGGCATTTCCAGAGCAACTGGTCAAGCATGCCTTGGCGTCTGGTTTTTTTGGAGGGGAGTTGAACATCAAGAAAATGAATCTTTTACAGAAGATCATGACCCGAAAAGCGGCCAGGCTTAAGAAGGATCCCGAGATCGATTTCCAGAAAATACTTGCCTTTGCCAATGAAATTCAACAGCTGGGATCAGTCTCCCGTCTCAATGGTCCCATCGTACACATGTAGGGCAGTTCCGGTAAGGTACACCTCCTCAAAACAAAGATTCGCTTTTGCCTGAAAGTCCACCTGAAGATCCCCCCCCTTCGTGTGGATCAGATAGGAAGTTTTGTCAGATTCATGGTGAAGGTATGAACTTATGGCAGCTGCGGTTACGCCGGTTCCACAGGACCAGGTTTCTGCTTCGACCCCCCTTTCAAAGGTACGAACATGCAAGGATTCATCTTCCTGGCCCACCTCCACAAAGTTCGCATTCACTCCCTCCGGGCCGAAACGATCCTGGTGCCTGATCTCCCTCCCTTCCACTTCCACCTCAAGCTGATCCAGCTGTTCCACAAACTTCACAAAATGGGGAGATCCCGTATCCAGCAGATAGCCATCTTCCAGGGTTTGGATCCCCTGTACATCAGCCAATTGTAGGCGGACCTCTCCACCTGGCAGCATGGTGGCCCGATGGATTCCGTCGATACCTTCAAAGACGGTTTCAGTGGCTCCAATGCCCAGCTGGCGGGCAAAAGCCGCGATACAGCGTCCCCCGTTCCCACACATGCTTCCTTCTTTTCCATCCGCATTGTAGTAGCGCATGGAAAAATCCTGATTTATGCTGGATTCCAGCACGATCAGTCCATCAGCGCCAATGCCGAACCTGC
>CBDTYO010000469.1:0-3124 GCA_965364615.1 uncultured Bacteroidia bacterium | reverse complement strand
ATGGCGCTTCCCACCAGCCCTGCCCCAAGGACTAATATTTTCTTCGACATGGTTCAGTGAGTTTTTCTTACCTGGCTGACGATACTTGATATATGTTCCGGTGTGGTCCCGCAGCATCCCCCCAGCATCCTGACCCCTTTGTCGATGAAGCGCCTGGTATAGACTGAAAAATACTCGGGAGTACTCATGTAGATCATTCGTCCGTCGGTATACTGGGGACGGCCTGCATTGGGCATGACGCAGAGGGGTTTGCCTGCGCTGGCACGTATCTGCTCCACAAAATCAAGCATGGGCTTGGGACCCACGGTACAGTTCAGACCGATCACGCTGGCCTGGCTCTGCTCCAGTTTGCCCATTACCTCCTCCAGGTTCACCCCGTAGCGTGTGAGTCCGTCCTCCCCCACGGTCATCATGGCCACCACCGGCAGGCTGCTAATACTCTTTATGGCTTTGATGGCCTGTTCCATTTCACGGATGTCCTGGAAGGTCTCCAGGATGAACAGGTCCACTCCCTCCTCCTGCAAATGGGAAGCCTGTTCTGCATAAGCCTCGAAAACCTCTTTCAGGCTCACCTCTCCCCAGGGCTCTATTTCCAGTCCCGAAGGCCCCATGGAACCCGCCACGTAGGCATTCTCTCCAGCCGCACTCCGGGCAAGCTCCACCCCCTTCCGGTTGATCTCGCCCATTCGATCCAGCAGGTTGTGGGATTTCAGTTTAAAGCGGTTGGCGCCGTAGGTATTGCTTTCGATCACATTGGCGCCTGCCAGGAGGTATTCCTCATGTATGGAACGGATCAGATCGGGCCTGGAGAGATTCAGTTCATCGTAGCACTTATCGATAAAAACACCCTTTTCATAGATCAGGGAACCCATGGCACCGTCCAGCAACACCAGGTTCTCTTTCAGAAACTCCTCAAATGAAATCATAGACAAATTTACAGTTTTTCAGGCTAGATCCTCCCCCCGATATAATCCAGGCGGCGCTTTACCTGCGCATCCTCCAGGACTTCCGCGGACAATCGTTCTTCATCCACGGCAAACCCATAGCCAAAGGGACCATCCCTGAGCAGCACCAGCGAATTCAGGATCAACAGTGCCTCCACCCCGTCTGTGCTTTGGTAAAGTGCTTCCGTGATCACCGGAACAGGATTGCCCAATCCGGTCAGCCCCAGGAACTCAGCGGCACGGGTACGAACCAGCAAATCCTCATGGGCACATAATTCAAGGGCCTTCCCCGCAAACTCCGCGGCTTCCTTCCCGAAGGCACTGCAGACAATCAGACCCCAGTAAAGTTCCAGCGGATCCTCAGAGGAAAGCGCCTTGCGGAGGCCGGTGCGTGCTTCCTTCCAGGGCAGCAATTGCAGGTTTGCCAGGTCGACCAGTGCTGCTATGTCCTGCCGGTGCCTTTGTCCGAATCCCACGGGATCATCAAAAGCCTGATTGCGCAGGATACTTTCCGGATAAAAACTGAGATCGGGCATGCCCTTTACCCAATCAATATGTATATTCCTCATTTCCAACAGTTTATCCTGATATTCCGGATCGCTGGCCAGGTTGCGGGTCTCGTAGGGATCCTTTTCCAGGTCATAGAGGGCCTCCGGTTCCCGGGGCAGAAAAAATTGTGACTGGATCTCATTCAGTTCTCCGGTCCGGAACATATCTCTCCACTGCTGGTAAGCCAGGCAACGGTAACGGTAATTGTTCTGCAAGGCATCCACATTGAAGGGCTGGTAATTGCGCATATACTTGATGGAACCTTTCCGCACCGTGCGGACCAGGTCATACTTTTCGTCAAAACGATCCGCATAGCCAAAGCTAAGCTGTGCGTCCGGGGAGGTCGCTGGGATATTTCTCCCCAGGAAGGGTTTTCCATCCACTCCCTCCGGGATCTCCACCCCTGCTAGCTCCAGCAGGGTCGGACCAAAGTCCACAAAGCCCACAAAATGGTCGGAGGCCTCTCCCGGGTCGAGCCGGACCAGGTGCCTGTACTTTTCAGGGATCCTGACCACCAGGGGTATATGCAGCCCTGTCTCATACAGATAGCCCTTGCTGCCTGGCAGGACCCCTCCATGATCTCCAAAATAGAAAACGAAGGTGGACTCCAGCTCGCCCGCCTCCTCCAGTTCTTTGAGGACCCTGCCCACAATGCTGTCTACTGCCAGCACGCGATCGCGGTAGTAAGCGCCGGTAAAACGGAACAAATCGGTGTCGGGATGGTTGGGAAAGACTTGGACCTCAGCGGGATCCATCACAGGTACGTAGGATTCCATCAGCTCCCTGGGAAAGTGGAGCCTGCTTTCGTGCGACGCAGGATGGGATTCCTTATGAAAGAAAGGCTGTCCCTCTTCCCGGTTCGTCCAACTGGCCGTGCGGGAAGACTCGTCCCAGACCCCTTCATCCTTGAAGTAATTGTAATCCTCCTTGCTGTTGTTGGTGGTGTAATATCCGGCCTTTCTCAGGTAGGAAGGAAACATTTCAATTCCTTCAGGCATAGGCACCAATTTGGAACGCCGGTGAAACTGTGCTCCTGTGCGGGGTCCGTAACAGGAGGAAATAAGCGTGGAACGGGCCACGCTGCATACCGGGGCATTGGAAAAGGCACGGGTAAAAAGGATCCCCTGCTCCGCCATGGCTGCTATGTTTGGGGTGGCGATGCCCCCGGGATCAAAGAGCTCCATGTAATGTTTGGAATTGTCTTCGGATATGATCCAGACAAAATTGGGTGGCCCTGTTTCCTTGGAGGAATTACAGGCGGAAAAGAGTAGGGCTGCAAGGATCAGTGCCTTGCCTGCAAATTTTACGATCATGTTCATGGTTCTTTGGCATCCATTTCAATTATCAGACTGGCAGTGTTACCGGCAAAGCTTTCTCTTTGCCAGAGGATCTCCAGTCGCTTCAATCCTTCAATGTTTTTGTCATAGGACAAGGGAGGGGGAGAAAGGGACACCACCCTCACTTCGAAGGGGGTTTCCCCGCCGATGGAAAGATACAATCCGGCTCCGTCCTGTTCCAGGAACACTCCGCGTTCACCCACCGTCACTGTGGCCCGGGTCATCATCTGCCAGCTGAGGGTCCTGGTTTCAGGGGAAAAGACCAGTTCATCAATGATCCTCAGCCTGGTGCCG
>CBDTYO010000468.1:0-3128 GCA_965364615.1 uncultured Bacteroidia bacterium | reverse complement strand
CCAATTTTGCAGGATCGACCAGGGGGGCAAGGTAGGCAAGCAATAGCGCTGCGGCGCCAAGAACATTCAGAATTAGTAGGAATTTGTTCGCAAATTTATTCACGATGATTATTTATCCCGCATTTTGAAAAGAAGTTCTTTTTCCCTGGCAGAAAGGCTGTCATATCCTGCTTTCGAGATCTTGTCGAGGATCTCATCAATCTCTTTCTGTTCTTCTGCTTTTTGTTTGTTGTACTCAATGTCGTCTGAAGAGCGCTTGTAGCTTACCCTTAATTTCTCCTTGCCTGGTTTGAACCATGTAGCCACACTGTCCATCATCCGATCAAATCCTTTGGAAATATCTTTTCCACGTTTGTAATAACGTGCAAATGAAAAACCCATCAAAGCCCCTCCAATGTGGGCAATCTTCCCTCCGGTATTTACTGAAAAGTCCACCATCGAGGTGAGGATGAACATGACCAGCGCAATATAAACGATTTTAACGGGTCCGATAAATACCAGGTGCATTCTTCTTTCCGGCTGATAGGTGGCTGTGGCTACCACTACTGCCATGACGGAAGCGGATGCTCCGAGTGCAATGGAAGAGTCCCGTGCCGGTTCAAAGACGGGAAACACATTATAAAACAATACATATAAAAGTCCACCGGCCAGGCCTCCCAGGATATAGGTACTCAATAGTTTTTTCAATCCAAGCTCCTGGATAAATATGGTTCCAAACCAATACAGCCACAACAGATTCATGAGGATATGCAGGAAATCAACATGCAGGAACATGTAGGTGATCGGAGTCCAGGGACGCCGGGCAAGAACCTCCAGGTTGGAGGGTATCGCCAGGTAATCCAGGAATCCACCGAACCTGTCATACGAATTAGACAGGAAAAGCACGATCCTGACAATCTGGACGATTAAAAAAAGTCCCAGGTTCAGATAAATCAGTTTATGCAGGGTATTCCCTTTGCGGAATGACTGTTTTATTTCGTCGATTATGCTCATTAAATCACCCGATTAATAAAAGTTTCTAGTAAACTTATTCCAGTATCTGATCAGAAAAAAACCAAAAATCATACCACCGAGGTGGGCGAAATGTGCAATGTTTCCTCCGCTCTGGGTGATCCCCAGGTACAGTTCAAGCGCACCGAATCCTATGACCAGCCACTTGGCCTTGATGGGAATCGGAATAAACATTAAGAACAGCGGGGTATTGGGGAAGAGCATCCCGAATGCCAGCAGTACTCCGTACACAGCTCCGGAGGCTCCCACAGTGGGCCTGATGAGATCCCTGCCGATGGCATAAAACTGGTTTCCCGGTTGAAGGATCTCATTGAGCAGGGCATTGTTGATGACGTCCACCGAATAGGCTGCTTTTAATTCTGCAATTTGAGGGGCGAATTGTATGTAGTTCACCAGCTGGTGGAAAAATGCTGCACCCAGTCCTGTGGCCAGGTAGTAGATGAGGAAGCGTTTGCTGCCCCACACACTTTCCAGGGTTTTCCCGAAGATCCAAAGGGCATACATGTTGAAGAAAATATGGGCAATTCCTCCATGCATGAACATGTGCGTCACGATTTGCCAGGGGGCGAACAAAGGGGACTGGAAATAAAACATCCCCAACACCGCATTCAGGTTAACTCTGAACACCTGCTGAAGAACCATGGTGCCAAGCAGCATTACCACATTTATGATAATCAGGTTCTTGGTCACCGGAGGTGTACTGCCAAATCTTCCACCAGAAAATCTATACATCTTTTATTTCTTTAAAATGGGAATCAAGTTCCTCCAATTCAATAATTTTCACAATCAGTTTGCCCGAAGGGGTGTAATGGGGTTGATCACAGGCAAATAACTGATCGATGATCTCCTGCATCTCCAGGTCTGCAAGCGGCTTCCCATATGAAACGGCAGAAGTTCTTGCCGCTGCACGCGAAATACGTTCCGAATTACCTTTTTCGGGCAAGCTTTTCATGGTTTTATATTGCTCAATCATGTGTTCAAGGGCATCCCGGGCGCCCACGGCCTGCATGTGGGCTGGAAATCCATGCGCCACCACACTGTTATTGCCAAAGTCCCGAATATCAAATCCCAGTTTTTCAAGATCTTCCAGCATTTCGAGGCACACCTGGTAATCCGGAGCACTCAGGACAATGGTTTCCGGGAACAGTGATTGTTGAGCCAGGGGTTGTTGGTGCTCCAATGCAGACAACATCCTCTCATAAATGATTCTTTCATGCGCCCTGCGCTGGTCAATTACCATCAGTCCTGATTTAACAGGCGAAAGAATGTATTTGTTCTTGACCTGCATGATATTCGGGGTGACTTCCCTCTTGCCATGGACCGGGTCAAACAGTTGCTCCCATCCCTCGAATCTATCATCCAGGTAATGGGTGGCCCGTTTTCCCCTCTCATATTTCTGATCTGCTTCAAAGGGATTGTAGGCCGGATTGGTATCGATGGTCGGTTGTCGCACCTCAGTATTCCTGGAGAGCACGGGGATATCAATGATGCCCTCTTTGCTGACGGCAAGGGTCGGGGCCAGGTTGTTTTTCCCAATGGCCTCTTTGACCGAAGCCAACAGAATTTGCCAGATGGAAACTTCATCCTCAAATTTGACTTCCGTTTTGGAGGGATGAATGTTCACATCAATTTTGGATGGATCGGTTTCAAAGTATATGAAGTAGGAAGGAATGTGATCGGCTGGAAGGATCTGCTCATACCCATTCATGACCGCCTTGTGGAAATAGGGGTGTTTGATAAAACGCTGGTTGACAAAGAAGAACTGTTCGCCATAGGTCCGGCGGGCATGTTCCGGTTTCCCGATGAAACCCTTGATACTGATCAATGAAGTTTCAGATTCCATGGGGATCAGGTAGGAATTGACCGTTTTCCCAAACACTCCGCTGATCCGCTTTCTGAGCTGGGATGGAGAAAGTGAAAAGATCTCAGACTCATTGTGCAGGAGGGAAAATCCGATATCGGGATGGGTCAGCGCCAAATGGTTGAATTCATTGATGATGTGTCGCAATTCGGTCTGGTCGCTTTTGAGAAACTTTCTTCGTGCCGGGATATTGAAAAACAAGTTCTTGACTATCTACGCCAATTTCCCCGCCCATCAATTCAGAGAGCTTTTTTGA
>CBDTYO010000467.1:0-3149 GCA_965364615.1 uncultured Bacteroidia bacterium | reverse complement strand
ATTTGCAGACGGGTAAACACAAAATTCAGAATCTATGGATCGCCAGGGCCGGTGATTTTCTGGCCTTTTCTTCCGTTTTCGGGCAGAAGGTGTATACCTGTTCGGCCGTGGCCATCAAGGACTCTGAACTACTGATGATCGACAAGGAAAGCCTGGCCAGGCTGCTAAAGACCAATCCGGAATTCGGATTCCGCATCACCTCCAAGAATTACGCTTCAGAACACCACCTGCTGGACCTTGTGGCCAGCCTTTCTTACAAACAGATGCGAGGCAAACTGGCCAGCTCCCTGATCTATCTCAGCTCCGGGCGTTTTGTGGGAGATAACATCTTCCTTCACCTGAGCCGGCAGGACATCGCCGACTTTGCCTCCATCTCAGTGGAAAGCGTCATCAAATTTCTCAAAGAATTTGAGAAAGACGGCATCCTTCGGCTGGAGGGAAAAAACATCGTGGTGGTAAAGCGGGATAAACTGAGAGAAATCAGTGAGACTGGCTGAGTTCGCCTGTTTCATTGAATTCCGGAAGGAGTTTAACATATAATCCGTACTGAAAATGAAAGATAAAATCTATCCGGAATCAAGGATTGAGCTGTCTCCCTTTATATCCCGGCATTATGATCGCATACTGGCCATTGCCTCCCTGGGGCGTTTCCATCGCTCCATAAAAAAGACCATCGAATCCATGAACATCCAGGAGGAAGACCAGATCCTTGATATGGGATGCGGGACGGGTTTGAATGCCCAACTTATGTCGGAATACCTGAATGCACAGGGAGGCATTCTTGGGATGGATATCTCCAAAGAGATGGCCCTGCAATTCCAAAGACGCTTTCAGGAGGATGGACGTGTGCTCTATGTGAATCAAAGAATTGATCTGCCCTTTCGGCTTGAACGGAAGTTTGACAAGGTATTGATAAGCTTTGTAGTCCATGGATTCCCGCACGAGATCCGGCATGTGATCCTCGGAAACGCACTGGAACATCTTCAGGATGGGGGTTCCTTGTTTGTCCTGGACTGGTCGGAGTTTGATCTGGATGCCATTCCTGTTTTCCATAGGGCTGTTTTCAAAACCGTCGAATGCAAATATGCCTTCGATTATATCAAACACGATTGGAAATCCATCCTGAAGGAAATGGGTTTTGTGGCTTTCAAGGAACAATTTTTCCTGAAAAAATATATGCGCTTGCTTGAAGCGGTAAAGGCCTAGTAGCATTGGGAAAATCTTTCTGATTATCAGTCCGATAAAATGACCGTATTCTGGCTTTTTGGATTGATTTTAGATAAGTCTATCTTTATGGTGCGTTTTTAGAATTCTTCTATATTTGTCACGTTTAAAAAACTACCAGATATGCGTATTCTCGTTTGTATTAGCAATGTACCGGATACCACCACCAAAGTGAAATTTTCGAACGACCACACCTCCTTCGACGACGCCGGGGTGCAATGGATCATCAATCCCTGGGATGAACTGGCTCTGACCAGGGCCATGGAGCTGAAAGAAGATGCCTCCAACGGGGTTTCCAATGTAACCGTCGTGACCGTGGGGCCTGCAGGGGCAGAACCCACCTTGAGAAAGGCCCTGGCCATAGGGGCGGATGATGCCATCCGGGTGGATGCCGATTCGGCCGATGCCCATTTCGTGGCAGCGCAGTTGGCCGCCGTGGCTGGCAGTGGAGATTTTGGTGTCATCCTGTGCGGAATCGAATCCAGTGATTACAATGGATCGGCAGTGGGAGGGATGCTTTCCGAGATGTTGAATATCCCTTCCGTATCGGCCATCTCCGGAATCTCCATTCAAGGAGAGGACGTGAGCATTACCCGGGATATTGACGGTGGAAAAGAAGAACTGACTGTTCCCGCTCCCTTTGTGGGGGTAGTGCAGAAAGGGATCGCCAAGGAGCCCCGGATCGCAGCCATGCGCGGGATCATGATGGCCCGGAAGAAGCCCCTTCAGGTGGTTCCAGCCGTGGATGCCGAAGCCCTGACTGAATACCAGGAATTTGCCATGCCCGAGCCCAAGGCTCCCTGTAAAATGGTGGAAGCCGACAATGTAAAGGAACTGGTCCACCTGCTTCAGAACGAAGCCAAAGTATTATAAACTAGCTTACTAACGAAATAACTTACTAACTTATATATTATGTCTGTATTGGTTTATACCGAAAACTGGGATGGCAAATTCAAGAAACTTTCGTACGAATTGGTCTCCTATGCCAAAGCAGTAGCCGGAATGACCGGTGGAACTGTCACTGCCTTATCCATTGGGAATGTGGACCAGGGTGAACTGTCGAGCCTGGGCGCCTATGGTGCCAGCAGTGTGCTGAGTGTGGCTGGTGTTCCGGAAGGACTGGATAACCAGCTATACTCAGAAATTATTTCGGCTGCCATGGGAAAAAGTGGGGCCAAGGTATTGGTATTGGCCCACAACAATGCCGGGAAAGCCCTTGCTCCCCGATTGTCAGTGAAACTGAAAGCCGGACTGGCTTCCGGGGTCACCGATGTTCCCGAGTCGGTCGATCCCCTGGTGGTTTCCAAGAAGGTTTTCAGTGGTAAAGCCTTTGGAAAGGTGAAAGTGCTTTCGGATTCGGCCATTCTGACCCTGTCCCAAAATTCCTATGAAATACAGGAAGTGGGAGGGACTGCCACCGTGGAAACCTTTGATCCGGGCGTGGATGCTGCTGTGGCTCAGACCCGCATCAAGGAGGTGCAGAAGCAAAGCGGAAAACTTTTGCTTACAGATGCCGATGTGGTCATCTCAGGGGGACGGGGCATGAAATCGGGGGAAAACTGGGGCCCCATCGAAGAACTGGCTGAGGTTCTGGGCGCCGCTACTGCCTGTTCCAGGCCGGTATCCGATGAAGGCTGGCGACCCCACGGAGAACATACGGGTCAGACAGGCAAAATCATTGCCCCCAATCTCTACATGGCTTTCGGCATTTCCGGTGCCATACAACACCTGGCCGGGGTAAGTTCTTCCAAGTGCATCGTGGCTGTGAATACAGACAAGGATGCCCCGATATTTGAAGACCCGTGGACGGCGCTTGAGCGGTCTTTTGAAAAATGCCTGATCAACGCTTTGATTGAAGCGAGGAGCGCGGAAAGGTTCAAGTTGTTATGGAAAAATTTAATTGATGAGGACCTGAAGGAATTTTA
>CBDTYO010000466.1:0-3157 GCA_965364615.1 uncultured Bacteroidia bacterium | reverse complement strand
TCAAAATCAACGGTAATGGAGGATGCCACATACTCGTCGGTGGATTCCACTACGATGGATTCATCTTCGCAGTGCTTCGATGTATCCGCATTTCCGGGGGCATGACAGGTGGCAGTGCTGCCTGCTTCACAACAACTGTGTGCAGGGGCGAATACTGCCAGGTCATAGATCTTGTCATGACAATAATGCAAAGAGATGGTAAATCCCGTGGTAGATACCAGGATGAAACCAGCCAGAATGCTATGGATGACCTTTCTAAGCATGAGATTAATAGCTCCTTATATACAAAGGAAACAAAAAATCCATGAAATAGTTTATGAGAAAATGTTAAATGATTACTTTCAGCCAGATTGATTTATTCCCAAAGCCTCGGAAGAAGCCCTGGACCTGGTTAAAAAAGGAGAGGAATATATTGAAAAATCACTTAGTGCATAAGACATCTCCATTCCTGCCATGAGTTTGGGCTCCAAACCAGGTGAGAAGGGAAAAATCGGATTCTGGCTGAGCACTTCGCTGGTGGTGGGGAATATGACCGGATCAGGGATCTTCCTGCTGCCCGCTGCATTGGCCGTCTACGGAGGAATATCCATTTTTGGCTGGCTATTTACCGTGTTCGGGGCCCTGTTTCTGGCCCTGGTATTCTCCAGGCTGAGCAGGCTGATCACCCGGGCTGGCGGCCCCTATACCTATGCAAGGGAAGGATTTGGAGACCTGACGGGCTTCATGGTGGTCTGGGGATACTGGATATCCATCTGGACCGGCAACGCGGCCATTGCCGTGGCGGGGGTGGGCTATCTCTCTGTATTTTTCCCGGCCCTGAAAGGAAATCCTTTGCTTTCGGCCCTGGTAGCCATCGGAGCCATTTGCCTGTTTACCTTTATCAATACCCAGAGCATCAGGAAGGTGGGGGTGGTGCAGTTGCTTACCACGGTGATCAAGATCGTCCCGCTGATCCTGCTGGGAACCGTGGGGTTCCTGTATTTTAACAAGGAACATTTTGTTCCTTTAAATCTGAGCGGTGAATCGGGTTTCGATGCCATTACTGCCACGGCAGCACTGGCCTTATGGGCTTTCCTGGGCCTGGAATCGGCCACCATCCCTTCCGATAAGGTAAGCACCCCGGAACGCACCATCCCGCGGGCCACCCTGGCCGGTCTCTCCATCGCCGCCTTGCTGTATATGGCCAGCACCATGGGGGTCATGGGCATTATAGCCCCGGTTGATCTGCAGCATTCGGCAGCCCCTTTTGCAGATGCAGCCCGATTGGTTTGGGGAGAATGGGCATCGGCCCTGATAGCCGCTGGAGCAGCCATCGCCTGTTTCGGGGCCCTGAACGGATGGATCTTGCTCCAGGGGCAATTGCCCATGGCTGCGGCCAAAGAAAAACTTTTTCCTTCCGGTTTTGCCAGGGTATCCAAACAGGGTATCCCCCTCATGGGCCTGCTTATCGCCAGCGTGCTTGCCTCGGTGCTGGTAAGTTTCAATTATACCAAGGGACTGGTCCAAATGTTCTCATTCATCATCAAGCTATCCACCCTCAGCTGCCTGCTGCCCTATCTTTTCTCTTCCCTTTCCGAGATCATGTTGTATCTGAGGAAGAAAAAACCCTTTGACAGAAAAAGGTTCCTGGCTGCCTCACTCATTTCCATTCCCGCCTTCCTGTATTCCTTATGGGCGGTCACCGGCCTGGGTCATGAAACCATTTTTTGGGGAAGCATTCTTTTGGCTGCCGGGATCCCCATATTTGCCTATCTGAAGCTGCAGAAAAGAACGGATTAGCCGGGTTATGTTACAGCAGGCGGGAACGCATCACATAGTGGATCCCTCTTTCTTCCAGGTATTGCATAAAGTATTCAAAACAGGCTTTGTGCCTGCCTACCAGCTCAGGGGGGAAGACCCCTTTTTCCCGGAACAATCCCTCCAGAAACAGGTTGGCTGCGGCTGTGGCAGTGTATCCGGTGGTCCGGGCCATGGAGGAGGTATGGGTTTCCTGGCAATACTCGTCGTACATGTCATAAACCAGTTCTTCTGTCTCACCCCTGGCATTTGTTCCACGCAGGGTCACCCGAAAAACGGTCATCTCTTCTTCGTGTTCTCCAAGCTTCCATTCATTGAATAGCAACCGGCAGGTAAAATCCAGGGGGGAGACCTGCTGTCCGTTCACCTCAATCGCATCGGTTCCAAAAAATCCGCTTTCCTTCAGCACCTTGACATATTCCACATGTCCGGGATAACGAAGGGTCTTCTCCTTCATGTTGGGTATATGGGGCAGGGTATAAATGATGGACCTCAGGCCATCCGAGTTGAAGGCCTCCAGGGTTCCCACCCCATCAAATTCCACATATTCGCAATCGGTGAGGGGTTCCCTGACCACCAGCTCACCGTGTTCCACATACCTGGCCGGACGGGAGTATTCCTCGATCACATCGATGGGCGAAAAAGGCGCTTTGTAACAAAAGGGCCACTTTTTCACTTTCGGCAATCCCCCCACCAGGCATTCAAAGTCGGTGAGCTGCATGCTTTCGTTGTGATGCCCGAGAATCACATTGTCCATCCCCGGAGCCACCCCGCAGTCCACAATGGCGGTCACCTTATGTTCCCTGGCCAGGGCATCCAGTTCCAGGGAATTTTCCGGAAAAAAGGCAATATCGATCACGTTCATTCCTGCCTCGATGATGCTTCTCAAGGTGTCGAAGCCCAGGAAACCAGGCACCGCATTGATAACCAGGTCATGTTGGGTGATTTGATCCTGCAGCATCCTTTTTTGGGTAACATCCAGCGGCAGGGTGTTCAAATCGCTGCATTTTGCCTGGGTTTTGTTGAGTACCTCCCGGCTCAGATCGGTGAGGGTGACCTGGTGCTTTTTTGCCAGATCTATGGCCATGGCGCTGCCCACCATTCCTGCGCCCAATACAATCACATTGCTCATATCTGAAAAATTACGTGTTTGAAAATCAGTATATAAAATTGCTACAGGGGAGAAAGTCTTACAATCCCGGAATCAGGATCCAGGGCATTTGGCTGGTGCTGAGAATAATAACTGAAATCATCGAATAAATATACAGATATAATTCCGTTGTTTCCGCCAGTGGAGGGTGAAGGTGATGACAGGATGAGGAAAAAAAAAGAAACTCGCCCTTATTTAGAACTATTCTAC
>CBDTYO010000465.1:0-3160 GCA_965364615.1 uncultured Bacteroidia bacterium | reverse complement strand
AATTCAGTACCGCCTGCTGGTATTGGGTGGTATTGAAATTGATGGCGTAGCCCACCCCTCCCAGGGCGGCCCAGACAATGGGGATTTTCCAGTATTTCTTGTTATAGGCCTGCCCCAATCCGGGCAGCACCAGTCCATACAGGGTAGCTTTCATGGGAGAGTGGGTGAAATCGAAGTCATTCTGCAGGCTGTCGGTGAGCAGGCTGTCGGCATACAAAGAATCGGCCCGGAAGAGCTCCTCCTCACTGAGCATGTAAATGGAATCCAGGGCCACCGAAACGCTATCGGGTTCCTGGCCAAAGGCCGGAAAGAACCCCATGGCCAGAATCAGCACTACTGGAAAGAATTTGCTCATTTACCCGGTTTGTCGAGGATGCTTACAATGCGCTGCAAGTCCTCGTCCGATTTAAAGGGAATAACGATCCGCCCGACCCCTTTATTGCTCCTGCTGAATTCAATGGTGGCTCCAAAATAATGGGAAAGGTGTTCCCTGAGATCCTCATAATCGGAACGTACTTCTTCCTGCCCGGGATCCGGGTCCACGGTGTGTTTTGCTTTTTTCGCCAGCCCTTCGACGCTTCTTACCGACAGGTCCTGGGAGAGGATCTTGCTGAATACTTCCAGCTGGTAATCCTTGTCTTCAATCCCTGCCAGGGCCCTGGCATGCCCCATGGAGATCTTCTTCTCCCGGATGGCCGTCTGCACTTCGGCCGGAAGGTTCAGCAGGCGCAGGTAGTTGGCGATGGTGGCCCGCTTTTTTCCCACCCGGTCTCCCAGTCCCTCCTGGGTAAGGCTGAATTCTTCGATCAGGCGTTGGTAGGAAATGGCTACCTCGATGGCATCCAGGTCCTCACGCTGGATGTTCTCCACCAGGGCCAGCTCCAGCATGTTTTCGTCGCCCGCTTCCCGCACATAGGCAGGGATCCTTTTCAGACCTGCTTTCTGGGCAGCCCTGATGCGGCGCTCACCGGTAATCGGCTGGTAAGTGTTATCCTTGGCCTTCCGGACGGTAATGGGCTGAATAATTCCGTGCTCCTGCACCGACATCACCAGCTCATTGAGGGCCTCTTCATCAAAGGAGCTGCGGGGCTGGAAAGGGTTCACCGAAATGTTCCTGATGGGTATATCGCTCACTGCCGATGGGGATTGAACCAGGGTCCTGTCCTGCCGTTCGTCCCCTGTATCGATCAATGCCCCTAATCCTCTTCCCAGTGCGTTCTTTTTTGCCATCAGATTTCTTTATTAGTCCATTACTTTTTCTTCCTGCTTCAGCAGTGTTTCTTCATTTTTCTGAAGGATCTCCCTGGCCAGGTTCAGATAACTGACCGCACCCCTTGATTCAGCATCGTAAAGCACAGCCGGCTTCCCGAAGCTGGGAGCTTCACTCAATTTGATGTTGCGCTGGATGATCGTTTCAAAAACCATTTGTTGAAAATGCTTGCGCACCTCATCCACCACCTGGTTGGAAAGCCTTAGCCTGGCATCGTACATGGTGAGCAGAAAGCCTTCGATCTCCAGGTCGGGGTTGAGCCCCCGCTGGATGATATTGATGGTATTCAACAATTTTCCCAATCCTTCCAGGGCAAAATATTCACACTGGACAGGCAGAATGACCGAGTTGGCTGCCGTAAGGGCATTCACGGTGATCAAACCCAGGGAAGGAGAACAATCCACCAGGATGTAATCGTAATTATCCTTGACCTGGTCAATGACATTCCGCAGGATATACTCCCTTTCATTCATGTTGAGCATCTCAATTTCCGCGCCCACCAGATCTATGTGGGACGGGACCAGGTCCAGGTTTTCAATCTCGCTGTTCAGTATGATCTTTTTGGGATCAGCATCCTCGATCAGGCATTCATAAATGCTGGTCTTTACTTTCTTGATATCGAAGCCAGTACCGGAGGTGGCGTTGGCCTGCGGATCAGCATCAATGATCAGCACCTTTTTTTCCAGCACCGCCAGGCTTGCACCCAGGTTGATGGCTGTAGTGGTCTTGCCCACTCCCCCCTTCTGATTCGCTATCGCAATTACTTTACCCATCGGCCAATTTCTTTAATTAGGTCATTTATAAAACGGGTTCAAATTTACTATTTTAGCCTCCCATGTACTTTTCACCCATTTCGTTATTGTAAACAATAAAATTTCTATTATAAACACCTTATTAACAATTAGCAATGAAAACCTCCTAAGTATCTCAATGCTAAAAAATCCAAAATGGTGCAGGGGAGGAAGCTGCTCCCAAAGGTGTTCAAAATAAATGTATATTTGAATTGGTACAGATAAAAAGGATGAATAAATCGCATTGGATAGCCATCATTAATCTGACAGCAGGCGGCGGGAAGACCAAAAAGGACTGGCCCGGGATCGAAAAAATCCTTCACAAAGAGGGAATTCGCTTTGAGCCCTTCTTTACCGAACGCAGGCTCCATGCATCCATCATCGCCCGCAATAAGATCAAGGAGGGTTACTCCAAAATCATTGTGGTGGGGGGCGATGGCACCATGAACGAGGTGATCAACGGGGTTTTTGCGCAGGAAAGGATCCACACCACAGAAGTCATGCTGGGCTTGATCTCCGTGGGAACGGGGAACGACTGGGCCAGGATGTTCAATATTCCGTCCGATTATGAGGGCGCAGTCCGGACCATCAAGGAACAGAAAACCTTTATCCAGGATGCCGGACTGGTCACCTACCGCAAAAACGGGAAAGCGTGGAACCGTTATTTCATCAACATTGCTGGACTGGGATTCGGCGCCAGGGTGGTGGAGCGCAGCAACCGGATGAAAGAAAAGGGGAAAAGCGGTCCGGCCCTCTATTTTTACAACATTTTCTTAAGCCTGATCTGTTACAAGTCCAAAAAGGCCGCCATTGAGATTGACGGCACCACCTACACCCGTAAGGTCTTTTCCCTGAACGTGGGCATTGGCAAATACAACGGGGGAGGCATGATACAGGTGCCCCATGCCATTGCCGACGACGGTCTCTACAGCATAACCCTGATCAAAAAGATTGGGAAACTCAATGTACTGGCCAATGTAAAGAGGCTCTACAACGGGAGCATTGTGCAACACTCCAGGGTCGAGACCTACATGGCCAGGACTGTTCAGATCGACGGATCGACCTCCCTGCACCTGGAAACCGATGGTGAAACCCTGGG
>CBDTYO010000464.1:0-3175 GCA_965364615.1 uncultured Bacteroidia bacterium | reverse complement strand
GGCCTGAAATCAAAGAAACAGTTCTACCGGGAAGCACTGGGGTTTTATAAGGATCACTGGCAGAAGATGGCTGAAGAAAGGATACTTACAACGCCCAGGGACTGGACCATCCATCGTAAACGGGCCTACACAAGCTATACCTTCCCCCACCAGGTGACGCCCACCATGATGTTTGCTCTGAAAACGGGCATTGATCAGATCCCGGAGTTCATTTATCTGGGCGACAAGGGCCAGGAGCAGCGCATCTTCCGTCCGGGATTCCTGAATTCAGGGAGGGTCAGTTATTCGGGAAATTATGTGGTGTGGGATGAATTTGTGCCCGACATTCGATGGAGCAACCGCAATTTTTCCGTCATCAGGCTCCTGGACCTGGGCACTGGAAGGGTGGAAAGCCTCGGAAGCAAAACCCGGTATTATTCCCCGGCACTCTCGAAGGACGGACAGCGCGTGGCAGCCATTGAGCAAACCGATACCCACCGCTTTAGCCTGGTGGTCCTTCGTCATGACGGATCTATCGAAGTGAAGGTGCCATCGCCTGCTAACAGGTTCCTGCAACAACCTGCCTGGGCTGACCGGGATACGGCCATGGTGGTGCTGATGGCTACAGAATCGGGAAAATCGCTATATACATATGCTTTTGAAACGGGACGCTGGACCCGACTGTTCGATGCGGAAACGGACGATATCTCTGCCCCCGTGGTCCATGGGAACAGGATCTATTTCAGCGGCACCTTTTCCGGAATTGACAACATTTACTGTTATGATCTGGTCGATCAGCAGACCTACCAGGTGACCTCGGCGCCTTTTGGGGCCTTTCATCCGCAGCTTTCTGCAGATGGGCAGACTTTGTTTTATTCCAATTACGGCTCTTCGGGCTATGGTGTGGCTTCCCTGGAGCTGGAAGACGGATTATGGACTCCCCTGGAAGAAGCCAGAAACCACAGCGAGCAGATAGATTATAAGCCTTCTGAAGCTGAACAGCAGCTGCTCGATCAGCCGGAGGCTGGAGATACGCTGGAGATTGCTTCACGGCCCTACCGGAAATTGCTTCACCTGTTCAATGTCCATTCGTGGCTGCCACTCTATTTCGATTACCTGAACCCGGAATTGCAGCTGGACCCTGAGCAGCTGCCTGTGAGTCCCGGGATCTCACTGATATCTCAGAACAGGCTGAGTACCGCTGTAAGCCAGGTGGGATATGAATACCGCGACGGCCAACATTTCTTCCGTTCGGGCATCCAGTTGAAGGGACGCTATCCCGTTTTGAACCTGTACTTTGATTATGGAGGGACACCCAAAATACTGAGCCTTGCCCCGGGCGATTCTGTGGTATCACTTCCCACCGATGTGGGGATTACCGCCCAGACCTACATTCCCATCAGGTTCAATACAGGCAAATACCTTTCCCTGATCCAGCCCAGGATCGATTACAATTATCACAGAGATCTGCAGTATGACCCGGATCAGGGATCTTACCGGAATGGGGCCCACTACCTGCACTATACCCTGTATGCCACCGCTTACCTGCGGCAGGGGGTGAAGGACATTCTCCCCAGGTTGGGGGCAACGATCAACACCGGATATTACCACGCACCTTTCGGGAACACGCTCTTCGGGGCCGTGGCCAGTGGCGGGATCACCCTTTACCTGCCCGGACCCTTGAAACACCAGACCATCAGGCTTGCTGCTTACCACCAGAAGCAATATCCCCTGGACATGTCGCGCCCTGCTTTTGTGAACCTGATTGCTCAGCCCAGGGGCATTCGGGGTGTGTTTGGGGAGGTATTGACGCGATATAGCGCCGATTGGGTGAGCCCCATCCTGTATCCGGATCTTGAGCTGGGATCTCTCGTGTATTTGAAAAGGATCAGGGGGGCGGTGTGGACCGATTTTTTAAGGGGTTCCAATGTGCTGGTAGTTGACCCGGAAGCCCGGCTGGAAGACAGGGAATATCAAACCGTGGGATTCGACCTGGTGGGGGATATGAACCTTCTGAGGATCCCCTTTCCCCTTTCACTGGGAGGCAGGGTGATTTATGAACCTGCCACGGGCAATGTGGGTTTTGAGGGGATCTTTTCCATAGAAGTGAACTAATCTCCCGCACTGAATTCTTTGGTCAGTGTGAAGTATCCCGGATAGGGGATCGTGCGCTTCCCCACCATCACACTGGGCTTGATCTTCAGGGAGACCTGGCTCGACCGGTCCTTCGCATGGACCATGCTCAAAGCCAGGTTCAGCATGGATCTCGGGTTCCCTTTTTCCAGGAAATCGATCAGATCGGTTTGGAGGAGCATGGGGATCAGGACCCGATCATGGGAGGGAGGGATCTCCACACGCTGGATCACGGCCCCCTGGGCCACCTGCACATCCTCCACATAAGCGATCCATTGAATGGTATTTACTGCCGCCAGCTTGCTTCCCGGATTCCGGACTTCCAGATTCACCAGGATTTCAAAGGGCAGGCTTGAGTTCAAAAGCGTGGCTGCGATCTGCTGTCCTTCCAGGAAACTGAAGTCTTTCCAGGACCTTTTCTGGCTCACCTCAATGCCACACAGCCTGGGTTCTTCCAGCGAATGCAGCCTGAATTCGCATTTACGGAGTGCGGTAACTTCCGAAAAAACAGCACATCCATGCAACAACAGCACCGTGGAGGCAAGCAGCAGAATTTTTCGCATCACTTACACCGTTTTGAAAAGATAAACTTAGGAAATATGCGCGAGATCATGGGGATTTGCCCTAACATCGTAATTTTGTAGCGCGTGGAGGAATTTTTCTCATACGGTAAATCGGGCATCAAACGTTTCTTCAAGGAAAACCTGGTGGCCATTCTCTATACCCTCATCATCCACCTGGTGGTATTGATTGTGCTTGTATTTATCAAAGTGGAAGGATTAAAACAGGACCAGGAACTGGGGATTGAGCTGGAGTTTGAGGAACGCACCCTGGAGAGTATTCTGGAGGAGATGGAAGAAATGGAAGAGGTTCCTGCCGATTGGCTGGAACAGTTGATGCGGCAGCGGGAAATGGCCAGCAACCGGGCCGTGAACCTGAATGCCGAGAACCAGTTTACCGAGGAAATATCCACGGATGACTATGTGCAGGAATTGCTGGAACAAATAGAGGAAGCCAGGGACATGGCGGACCGTGAGAGGCTGGAAGAGCTGCAGGCGATTCT
>CBDTYO010000463.1:0-3181 GCA_965364615.1 uncultured Bacteroidia bacterium | reverse complement strand
CCATGCTGAGAACCTGCATTATGCAGTGGTCGGCACTCCCAACAGGCACGAAGTGGAGCAGGGCTTCTTTGTCAAATTTGGTGATGGCGGCGGAGATGTTTTTCCCATTGGAAAGCTGTATAAGACCCAGGTCTACCAGGTGGCCGAATACCTGGGGGTTCCCCACGGGATTATCGAAAGGACTCCCACCACCGATACCTACAGTGCCGAACAAACCCAGGAGGAATTCTTCTACGAGTTCCCCCACGATGTCATGGATTTGCTGTGGTACGCCTATGAGAATAAATGCGATCCTGCCCAGGTGGGCAGCGTCATGGGAATGACTGCTGAGGAAATTGAGAGGAATTACAGGAATTTTGAACGCAGGAGCATTACCACGGACTATCTGAGGACTCCTCCGATCAACGATTACGATTTTGTCTAATTAAAAGAATTAGCTATGAACGTATACGACTATTTATTGGAAGTATCGGGATTTCTGAATAAACCGGTGCTCCTTGGAAATAAGGAGGAGATGACCTATAACGAGCTGAATTGCGATGCACTGAGGCTTGCACGGTTCATCAGGGAGAATTACGGTCAGCACAACAACATCGTGCTCGTGGCACCCAATTCCAAATTCTTCATGGTGGCCTACCTGGCCATTATGAAGTCGGGCAATGTATGCGTTCCGCTAAATCCTTCCATCGAGGAAAACAACCTGAAATTCATCGTAGACCTGTGCGATTCGAAAATTGCTTTCGTTGCATCCTCCATGAAGGATGATCCGAGATGGAGCATCATTGAAGAGGTGTATACGGAGATCCCCGAGGTAGGGAAGGGAAGGAACGGATTCAAGCTGAACCTGTTCGACGAAGATGTATTTGACGGGGACAGGCTGGCTGAGATCATCTTTACCTCAGGATCCACCGGTGAGCCCAAGGGGGTGATGATTACCCATGACAACATCATAGCCAACACGGATTCGATTATCCGTTACCTCGATCTCACGGCCGACGATGTGATCCATGTGGTATTGCCCTTTTACTACTGTTACGGACTAAGCTTGCTGCATACCCACCTCCGCGTGGCTGGCAGCATGGTATTCAACAACAATTTTATGTTCCTGGGAGCAGTCATCAACGACCTGAAAAAGTACAAATGCACAGGCTTTGCAGGGGTTCCCAGCCATTTCCAGGTATTGTTGCGCAAATCAAAATCATTTAAGACCGACCATTTCCCCGATCTGAGGTATATGACCCAGGCAGGGGGCAAACTTCACAAAGTGTTTATCCAGGAGTTCCTGGAAAGCCAGCCCGACATCACCTTCTATGTGATGTACGGACAGACCGAAGCCACAGCCAGGCTTTCTTACCTGCCTCCCGAGAGGCTGGTGGACAAGCTGGGATCCCTGGGGAAAGCCATCCCCGGGGTTCAGCTTGAGCTGGTGGATGATTCCGGAAAGCCGGTACTGAAGCCCGGCGTGGTGGGCGAACTGGTGGCCAGGGGAGATAACATCATGAAGGGCTATCTGGGGGATGAAAAGGGTACGGCGGCAGCGCTCAAGGACGGGTGGTTGCATACGGGCGACCTGGCTTACCGCGATGAGGACGGCTTCTTTTATCACACGGCCCGCCGCAAGGAGATCATCAAGGTGGGAGGACGACGCATCAGCCCCAAGGAGATCGAGGAAGTGATTGTCACCATCCCAGGAGTGGTGGATTGTTCCATTTCTGCCATCTTCGACGAGATCCTGGGAGAAGCGCTGAAAGCCGAGGTGGTGGTGGCCGATCTGAACGATCCTGCCATGAATGAATCCACCTTCAAAAAACTTTGTGGTGAAAAACTGGCGGCGGAAAAGGTGCCTCAGGTATTCGAGTTCAGCAGCCGGATGCAGGTGGCGGCCACCGGCAAAAAAACCAAAAGCCTCAACCCGGCTTAAGCCGGCTCAGCCCTTCGCTAACCCTGCGTAAGCACGTTACAAGAAAGTATGCCTCAGGAGAAGAAGGTGCATACCCATGAGAATAAGGAGAGAATAGTTGGGGGTTACTGCTGCTTGAGCAGGTATTCCTTGAACTCTGTGTATTCACTTCCCATGGGAAGGGATTGTTTCTCCCTGTCTGCAAAAGCGGCCAGGCGTTCGGGAAGTTCCACATTTTTACCGATCACTTCTTCCACCGTTTCCCTGAACTTGGCCGGGTGGGCGGTTTCCAGAAAAATGCCAGTGGTTCCGGGGTGCTTTTCCCTGTAGCTCCTGGCTGCCTGATAACCGGTGGCGCCATGGGGATCGCAGAGGTATCCGGTTTCCCGGTAAACCCTGGCGATGATCTCCCGTATCTCTGTATCGCTGTAACTGTATCCTTCCACATGCCTGGTGATCCATGCATGCCTGTGATCAAAAAGTTCCAGGATGCGGTCAAAATTGCTGGGATCCCCCACATCCATGGCATTGGCAATGGTGGGTACGGAGGGACGGGGCTTGTAAGAACCGGTGAGCAGGTAGGAAGCCACCACATCGTTGATGTTGTTCACAGAAAGATAGGTATGCACCGGAAGGCCCATCTCCCTGGCCACCAGGCCGGCTGTCATGTTCCCGTAGTTTCCGCTGGGCACTGAAAAGAAAGCCCGGGCATGGGATCCCAACTGGGCCCAGGCCCTGAAATAGTAGAATGCCTGGGGAAGGAAACGTGCCAGGTTGATGGAGTTGGCCGACGTGAGGATCATATCCTGGTGGAGATCCTTGTCCATAAAGGCCTCCTTGACCAGGCGCTGACAATCGTCAAAACTCCCCTGAACTTCCAGTGCCATGATATTTTCGCCCAGGGTGGAAAATTGTTTTTCCTGGAGAGGAGTTACCAGCCCGGAAGGATAAAGCACATGGACCCTGATGCCTTCCACCCCCAGAAACCCATTGGCCACTGCACTCCCCGTATCGCCCGAGGTAGCCACCAGTACATGGATCTCCTGATCCAGGTCCCTGGTAAAATGGCCCAGGAGCCGGGCCAGGAAACGTGCACCCACGTCCTTGAAAGCCAGGGTGGGACCGTGGAAGAGTTCCAGGGAGTAAATCCCTTCTTCCACCTGAACAAGTGGGGTATCGAAATGAATGGCCTCCCGGGTAAGCTGTTCCAGTTCCTTTTGAGGCACATCTTCACCGAATAATTCCCGGGATAGTGCCACGGAAATACCGGCCAGGTCCATC
>CBDTYO010000462.1:0-3183 GCA_965364615.1 uncultured Bacteroidia bacterium | reverse complement strand
AAGACCCGTAACTGCAATGTCCGCTGCCCTGGCTGCCCGCTATTATTTCTAGAGGACCAATGGATCATGCAAACCGTCAGAATCATATATATCCTAATCTGTGTTGCTTGTCACCAAACAGGCTTTTCACAAGGGGATAGTACCCTTGCCGGAAAAAACTACCCGGCCATCGTTCTTGGATATGGCTACGGAAATATATTTCAAACCAATGTTTTTGTAACAGGTGAGAATCAGGCCGGTCAGCCCATGGAACACTTCCAGTCGTATTCCTTAAAACTGGTCTGGCAAAATCCGGGATGCCGGGACTGGCAAAGGATCCACAGGATGCCTTACTATGGCATGGGTTTGTCTGTGGTGGATCTGTTTAATCCCGAAGAGATTGGCTATCCCATTTCTTTGTTTGGGGTGTTGGGGATTCCCATCAAGCGTTGGAATAAACTTGAACTTTACACTGAGCTGCAGCTGGGGCTGGCCACCCATTGGATCATTCACGACCCGGTCACCAATCCCTATAACGTAGCCATTGGCAGCCATTTCACCTCACACTTGAATTTTGGATTCAGGGCTTTCTATTCCCTGGGGGAAAAGTGGGACCTGGGTGCAGGAATCAGCTTTACCCATTATTCCAACGGGGGACTCGAACGACCCAATTATGGCATCAATAACTGGGCTCCATTCATCGATCTGAAATACCATTTGGCAGGCCGGCCTGAGATTCCTGAGCTCATGGCACCGGATCCCCTCGGGTTAACGAATGAAATCGTGATGACCGGCAGCTACAGCAGATACCAGTCCATCACAGACACCCTGGATCTGCATTATTACAAGGTGGGCGGACTCAGTACATATTTTTTATGGCAACACACAGAAGCGCTCAAATACGGGCTTGGAGTGGATCTGAACATCCTTAACGGGTTGAATATTGATCCAAAGGGATATCCCAATCCGCTGAACCGCGACAACTTCACCCTGGGTTTGGGCTGCCAGATGGAATATGTCTTCAACACGCTATCCATTGTGGGAGGGCTCGGATCATACGCACACCATATGGTCTATAAGCCCTTTCATCAGTTTTACCAGCGTATAGGGGTCAAGCTATACCTTCTTAAAAACATATACACCGGAGTGAATGTAAGGACCGTGAACTTTGCCACTGCTGAATTCCTGGAATTCAACCTGGGATACAGGATCTGGTCAGCGAAAAGAAAAAGAGTAAAGGCAGGTTAACGGTTTTTTACTAAACCAAAAAGGATTCTGTTTGTTACTAACTACATGGAAAGAGAAAAAGCTACCAACCAAATTGCCGTGGTTGATGATAAGGACAACATCATCGGCTACGAGGATAAGTTGAAAGTGCATCAGGAAGGAACTCTGCACCGGGCGTTTTCTGTGGTGGTCATCAATGGGGAAGGTCAATGGCTCCTTCACAGAAGGGCACTGGAAAAGTATCATTCGGGCGGATCATGGACCAATACCTGTTGCAGTCACCTGACCCGTGGAGAAAGCATGGAAGAGGCCACGCATAAAAGGCTTCTTTCGGAGATGGGAATATCAGCCCATCCCGAGTTTGTTGAGTCCTTTCAGTACAGAGCGGCCTTTGAAAACGGGCTCATCGAAAATGAAATCGACCATGTATACGTAGCCCGCTGGGATGGTGATCCCGATCCCGATCCCGATGAAGTCATGGACTGGAAATGGAGTGATCCCAAAGACATTGAAGAGGATCTGGCTTCCAGGCCGCAGGATTTTTCCGCCTGGTTCCCGATGATCTATGACCTGCTTAAGCCCGTTCTGTCAGATCAATCCTAATTTGAAACGAATATAGGATTTCAGCAACAGCAGATATTTGTGTCTGTTGTCCACACTCGCACGTTTCGCCAACAATTGTTCGGGACTCATTTTTTCAATTTTCAAGAGGAGTTGGTAATAATACCGGTAGGCCAGGTATACTCCCAGGCGGGCCCGCTTGTGCAGCTTACGGATTCCGGGCAGCGCTTCTAAAAAATCTGCTTTCACCTCCCTTTCGATGGTTTTCTTGGTCTTTTCATCAAAATGATCAAGATCAAGGCCGGGGAAATATACCCGGTCCCGCTCGTCGACGTCCGCCTGGATGTCCCGGAGAAAATTGATCTTCTGAAAAGCCTCCCCCAGCTTGCGGGCTGGTTGCAGCAAACCATTGAAGGTCTCTTTGTCGTCCACATAAAATACCGAAAGGCACATCAATCCCACCACCTCGGCAGAGCCATAAATGTAGGTATTGTAGCTCTCCGGATCGTGGTGGGTTTTGACCAGGTCCATCTCCATGCTGGCAAAGAAGGCATCGGTCAATTCCATATCAATCTTGTAGGTATTGACAGCCCACTGGTAGCTGTGCAATATGGGGTTGGTGGAGACACCGCGTTCAATGGCTGCATAGGTCTCTGACTTAAACTCTTCCAGCAAGCGCTTCTGATCGAACCCATGAAAGGTGTCCACGATCTCATCGGCGATCCTGACAAATCCATAGATGGCATAGATCGCCTTGCGGTCGGCCGGATGCAGAAGCTTCATGCCCGCGTAAAAGGAGCTGGTGTAGGCCTTGGTCAGCCTTTTGCTAAGCGAGAGGGAGGTGGTTCTATACAGTTCCATGGGCTGCATCGATTCTTTCGGTTACAAGCCTTGAGCTAATCACCGCCATGGGTATGCCGGTTCCGGGAACGGTGGACGATCCGGTATAAAATAGGTTCTTAAACTGTTCATCCTTGTTGGAGGGCCTGAACCAGGCCATCTGTCCCAGCTGGTGTCCCAGGCCCAGGCCACTTCCCCGATGAAGATCAAACATTCCCTTCCATTGTTCGGGGGACAGAACGGTTCTGCTTACGATGTGCGGTTTGAGATCAAATCCAATCCTCTGGCTCAGGTCAGCAATGATGGTATCTGCGATCTGGTGCCTGTCGCTCCAGTCGGGCCGGAAACGCATATCGGGCACGGGCACCAGGATGTATACAGCCTCGCTCCCTTCAGGAGCAGCATTGCTGTTGTAGCGCGATACCACATTCACATAGTAATAGGGCTGATCGAGGCTCACCTTGTTGCTGTACAGCTTGGTGGAATAATCCTTGAAATTGTTTCTCAGGAAGTAATTGTGATGGTCAATGTGCGGAACCTTGGTGTCCAGACCCAGGTATATGGTCAGGGGAGCCA
>CBDTYO010000461.1:0-3190 GCA_965364615.1 uncultured Bacteroidia bacterium | reverse complement strand
GGCACTATTCCAGGGTCCAGGCTGGCGGGAGGCGCGGCTCCCAAGGGGGACATGGATCAGTTTTTTGTGGTATTTGCCATCATCTTTCCTGCCTTTACGGGCATGACAGCGGGGGTGGGATTATCGGGGGACCTGAAAAAACCAGGGAAATCCATTCCCCTGGGGACCATCCTGGCCACGGTCACAGGCATGGTGGTATATTTTTTCATTGTGTGGAAACTGGCCTCCTCGGCCAGTCCGGAAACCCTGACCGACCCCGCCAATCAACTGGTGATGGGCGACATTGCCCTGGCCGGGGCACTGATCATTCCGCTGGGACTGGCGGCCTCTACCTTTTCCTCTGCCATCGGTTCTGTGCTGGTGGCTCCCAGAACCCTGCAGGCACTGGCAGGTGACCGCTCTTTTCCTTCCAGAAGGATCAATGCCTTCCTGGGAAAAGGCAGGGGAGAGACCAACGAACCCTTCAATGCCACCCTGGTGACTGTGGTGATCGCCATGGTATTTGTCATTATCGGGGATGTGAACAAGGTGGCTGGCATCATCAGCATGTTTTTCATGGTCACCTATGGATCGCTCTGCCTGATCTCCTTCCTGCACCATTTCGGATCAGCTCCTTCCTACCGTCCATCCTTCCGTTCCCGGTGGTACATATCCCTGGTGGGCTTTGTGGCCTCCATCTGGGTAATGTTCAAGATCAATATCTGGTTTGCCCTGGCCGCCATAGCCATTATGGTACTGCTGTACCTGTATATCAACAACTACCATAAGAAAAGAAAAGGACTGGTTTCCATTTTTACCAATGCTTTGTTTCAGTTGAACCGCAGCCTCCAGGTATACCTGCAACAGACGCGCAAATCGCGGGGAAACAATGAATGGAGGCCCAGTGCCATTTGCATCTCCAGGGAATCCTTCAAACGCGACAAAGCCTTCCAGCTGCTGAACTGGATCTCCTACAAGTACGGATTCGGGACCTATATTCACCTTATAGAGGACTACTATTCTAAATCTTCCAGGGAAAAATCTGATGGGGAGCTGGAAAGACTGATCAAGAACTTCAAGGGAAAGGGGAGCCATGTGTATGTGGATACCATGATTTCGCCGTCCTATACTTCGGCGGTGGCCCAGGCCATTCAACTTCCCGGGATCTCGGGGATGGAGAACAACATGGTGATCTTTGAGTATGACCGGGACGACACTGAGAGCCTGCGGGAGATTGTGGACAATTACTCCCTGGTGAATGCAGGCAAGTTTGATATATGCATCTTCGGAAGTTCCAAGCGAAGCATCAACTTCAAGAATGGCATCCATGTCTGGATCAAGAGCAACGATTATGAGAACTCCCACCTGATGATATTGCTCAGCTTCATTATCCAGGGTCACCCCGCCTGGAGGAAGAGCCAGATCACCATTTATGACGTCTGCACCCTGGCACAGGAAGAAGAAACAAGGCGCAACCTGGAAGAACTGGTAAAGACCGGCCGTTTGCCCATCACCTCCAAAAACATCCAGGTACTGGCCAATGAAAAACATGTTGATCCGCGTTCCATGATCAAAGAGCATTCGGCCCATGCCGGACTCTGCATCATAGGCTTTCATGCAGGGATGTTGAAAAAACATGAGACCAAAGCCTTTGATGGATATGAGGAACTGGGGAACATCCTCTTTGTCCATGCACACAGCCAGAAGGAAATTGAATAGGATGATACTTGTATGATCCGCTAGCGGGCACAGTTGACACAGTGTAGGCTTTCAGGCCTGTAGAGGATCCTGGCTGTTGGGAAAGCTTTTTAATTTTTTCCTCGTCCAAAAGTTAGAAAAGAAAGTCATCCGGGGTATTCTGTTTGAGATATTCTTATAAAATGCTCCGAACACTACATTATTTCCGAAACTTTTTAGTAGATTAATTGTTCTTAGACCTTAACAGCTGCTCGCTTAAATCCAGGAAAAATGAAACGACTGAACCAAGCAATGGCATGCCTTGCGGCCCTGACCCTTTTGCTTCAGGGATGCCAGGAAAAAGGTGCTCAAACCCTTCCGCCTCCCAATGTTCAGGTGGTGGAGGTCATCCAACAGGACATCCCGCTTATGGAAGAATTCGTGGGACAAACCTACGGATTGTACGATATTTCCCTGCAGGCCCGGGTGGATGGATTTCTGGAAGGGATCTTTTTTGAAGAGGGGCGGAGGGTCAGAAAAGGGCAGTTGCTTTATTCCATAGAACCGGAACCCTATGAAGCAAAGGTAAATGTGGCTAAGGGACAGCTGGCTGAAGCAAAGACTCATTTGGTGAAGGCAGAAAGCGATCTGACCCGGATCCAACCCCTGGCTGCGCAAAATGCGGTCAGTCAGAGTGATCTGGATGCTGCTTTGGCCCAGCGAGATGCCGCAAAAGCAGCGGTCGAAGCTGCTGAGGCGAATCTGGAATCTTCCCGCATCGAACTGGGCTTTACCCGGGTTTATTCACCCATAGACGGGATCATTGGCAAAACGGAGGTCTTCCCGGGCGACTATGTGGGGCGGGGATTCAACAACACGGTATTAAATGAGGTAAGCCGGATCGATACCATTCTGGTGAACTTCCATCTGCCCGAAGAAAAGTATCTTGAGATTGCAAGGTTTATCAGCCGGCAGGATCCAGCGAAACAAAGAGAGGAAAGGTCGGCCAGGGGGTTGACTTTGATTCTGGCCGATGGATCCATATATCCGGAAAAGGGCAAGATCGAATTTATAAACCGCCAGGTGGATGCTTCGACCGGCACCATTTTATTGCAGGCTTCATTCCCCAATTCTGAGGGGATCCTCCGTCCGGGACAATTTGCCAGGGTCCAGGCCGTCATTGAACTTATCCAGGGGGGCCTGCTGGTCCCCCAGCGCTGTGTTCAGGAACTGCAAGGCAACTACAGTGTGTTTGTGGTGAATGAATCTTCTGAAGTGGAGTTTCGCCAGATAGAAGTGGCATCCACCTATCAGACCAGGTTCATGGTGGTTTCATCGGGACTGGAACCCGGTGACCAGGTGATCTATGAAGGACTGCAAAAGGTGAAAAGTGGAGCCAGGGTGAATCCTGTGGTGCATGAGATTTCCTTAAGCGAATCAGAAAATTAGCACCATGGGTAATTTCTTCGTCAGACGTCCGATTGTGGCGATGGTGATAGCCATCGTCATATTGATAGTGGGTACCCTGTCTCTT
>CBDTYO010000460.1:0-3194 GCA_965364615.1 uncultured Bacteroidia bacterium | reverse complement strand
GGCAGCCATGACCACCGAGAACTGGGTCTCCTTGGGCAGGGCAGAACGGGTGAAATGTCCGCTTCCATCGTTGGTAAACAAGGAGGTCTCCAGTACGCGGGCCTCCAATTTCAGGGCATTGGCCAATTGTTCAGGACTGAAAATATCAGTAATCTGCTGCCCCTTGTACATTTCGTATTTGGGGTATTTTTTTTGCAATACCGGCAGCTGGTTCACCAGGTCATGTTTCAGGGCCAATGGGTAGGAGGAATCGCCTTCGTAGACGCAGATGATCTGCTCGGCCGATCCATTGTGGTCGAAATCATTCACATACATGGTTACGGGCCGGTCGGCGGTGGCTTTGAATCGGGAGTTGAGTCCGTGATTCCCTGCCACGAAGTCCAGGTCCCCGTCCTTGTCCACATCCAGCAGCGTGAGACAGTTCCACCATCCGCCTGTGTTTTCAGCGCCAAAAGCTCCCGGATCTTCGGTAAAGGTACCATTCTCGTTCAGGAAGACTTTCAGGGGCATCCAATCCCCGGCCAGGATCATGTCCAGGTCCCCGTCACCGTCCACATCGGCCCACTGCATGTCGCGAAGCATACCCACTTCTTTTAAGCCCGGAGCTGCCTGGTCCGAGATATTGGTGAAGCGGCCATTCCCGTCATTTTCCAGCAGGTAGCCGTTCACCGGTACTCCATATAAAAAGGGCCTGAGGCGGATTCCCACAAACAGTTCCACCACTCCGTCCCCATCAAAGTCTGCGGCCCTTACGCAGGAAGTGCTTTCAAACCGGCCAGACGGCAGCACCTGGTTGGATTTGGAGAACCGGCCATTCCCCTGGTTCATGTATAGCCTGTCGGCCAGGGCGCAGGAGCTGCCGGGCAGTTCGTTGCCTCCGCTGGCCACATAGAGATCCAGGTCGCCATCCCCGTCCGCATCGAAAAAGGCCGCATCGGTATCCTCTGCGCCCTTGTCCGCTTCAAACACGTCCTGCCTGAGGGGCCTGAATGAACCCCTGGCATCCTGTATCAGCAGGGACCCCGCCTGTTCTTTGGCCCCTCCTGCATATAAGTCTTCCAGTCCATCCCCGTTCACGTCCCCTTTACAGAGGCCCGGACCTTCGGTGGACATCATGTGGTAGATCAGCTTTTCCCTGCGGAAATCGTCAAATTCATTTTCCCGGTGGGTGAATGCCACCTTCAGGTCGGCGGTCACATCAAGGAAGCAGGCATCCGCCGGTTCCTTAAACCCGGGCATGGGCACTTGGGGAGCGATGGCCTCCTCCTGGCGGAGGGTAAGGACCTGGTCGGTGGGAACATCCTGCAGAAGGGTGACCTTCCCATCGGGCCACCGGACCTCCAGGGTATCTACCATGCTCAGCTTGCCCACCCCCAGGTTGGGTCGTGGATCGACGGTGGATTTGAAGCCCCTCATGGGCATCTGCTCCAGGTAGAAGGCCTGCCCCTGATGCTTTACGGTCACTTTGGCCCCGATGGCATCGGTGTTCCCCGGCAGGCCCTTGAGGATCACTTTCAGGAAGTGGTGGTCCGGTTTCTGCCGGGTGGTTTCGTTGCGGTACAGGAACAGCGGCATGTTCACATTGTTTACCACCAGGTCCAGGTCCCCGTCGTTGTCAAGGTCCCCGTAGGCCGAGCCATTGGAGTGACTGGGATCGGCCAGGCCCCAGGGTTCAGCCAGGTTTTCGAAACTGTAATTTCCCAGGTTCCGGAAGGCATAGCTGGGGATCCTCACCGAAGGGATGGCGTCGATCAGGGTCTTGTAATCCACGTTATTCCCCGACACAATGGACATGACCATGTCGCGGTTGGAAAAGTACTGGATGTAATCCTGGTCGGTGAGGTCCTGGTAGATCCCGTTGGCCACAAAGATGTCTTTCCATCCGTCGTTGTCCAGGTCCATGATCAGGGCTCCCCACGACCAATCGGTGGCATAGACCCCGGTGAGCCTTCCGATCTCGCTGAAGGTTCCGTCGGCGTTGTTCAGGTGGAGCATGTTCCGCGTGAACTGATGGTGGTAGCCATTGTCGAGGTTGTTCTTGTAGCTGTCCCAGCTGTCAAAGGTGGTTTTGGTCTTCAGGCGGGCGTCATCCTCCGGGATCATATCGGTGACAAAGATCTCCGGGTAATGGTCGTTGTTGATATCGGCCATGTCGGCCCCCATGGAGGCAGCCGAGATGCTAGGCATCATGCCGGTGAGGGCCTCCCGGAAGCTGCCATCCTGATTGTTCATGTAGAGGTAGTCCCGTTCAAAAAAGTCGTTGGAAACATAGATGTCCATCCAGCCGTCCTGGTCAATGTCACCCACGGTGACTCCCAGGCCAAACCCTATCACACTGGCATAGATACCTGCTTCTTCACTTATGTCCACGAAATGATTATCGTCATTGCGAAAGAACTTGTCCCCGCCAATGGAGTCCCTGACCGTTCGGAGGTTCTGGCTGTGATCGAAACTGCCAATGGCCTTGAAGGAATTATTCAACAGGTAGAGATCCAGGTCTCCGTCCCTGTCATAGTCAAAAAAGGCCCCGTGGGTGGAGTATCCTCCATCGTTAATCCCGTATTGGGCCGCAGATTCTGTGAAAGTCAGGTCGCCATTGTTGATGAACAGTTCGTTGCGCCGTTCACCCCCTTCCAGGTTGCCCGAATTGCAGACATAAATATCGGTCCAGCCATCCCCGTTCACATCGGCCAGGCTGGCACCGGTGGACCAGTCACCACGCCCTCCGATCCCGGCCCGGGCAGAAATATCCTCAAAGCGAAAATCCCCTTTGTTCAGGTAGAGCACATTGCCGTCCATGTTGGAGGTCAGGAAGATATCGATGAGTCCGTCGTTATTTACATCCCCCAGGGCCACGCCACCCCCATTGTAAAAATTGCGGTAGGTGTAGATATTGAATTTCTTTTTCAGCTGCTCATCGTAATCCAGGTGATTCACAAAGCCTGCTCCGGTGTGTGATTCAGGCATCAGGGTGAACAGGCTATCCCCCATCGGTGCATGCTCCTGCCGGCCACAGGCTGCCAGAAGGATGAGGGCCAGAAAAGCAAACAGGGGAGGCGGTTTATAAAGAGGGCTCTTCATGGGTTTTCTCTTCATGGGCTTTCTCTTCATCAGCTGGCGCCTCATTATCATTTTCTCCTCGCTCAGCGGTCATGTCATCATATTCTTCGCCCAGCACCGACATGTCGGTAAAA
>CBDTYO010000459.1:0-3198 GCA_965364615.1 uncultured Bacteroidia bacterium | reverse complement strand
GAGGCCAGTTCCTGGTCAAGGAAACCCAGTGTGATGATATTTTCACCCTGGAAGTGAAACTGGTTATGAACTAGAATCTCAGATTTGGCATTTAGCTAAATCCTTAAGCATGACAGCCTCCGGGTGACCCAGTGTCTCCGGGGGCTTTTCATTTATATTTGCCACGGGTTAAACAAGTCCCCTTGCGATTTCATGTGCTGAAGAAATACTCTTAAATTTGGCTTCCACCATATGATGCCATGAAAGTATCCGGATTCTCATTCATTAAAAACGCGGTGATCTATGATTTCCCCATTGTAGAAGCCATCCAATCCATTCTTCCCATTTGCGATGAATTCATCGTTGCTGTGGGTGAATCAGACGATGACACACTGGATCTCATTGCCCAGATCGATCCCGGGAAAGTGAAAATTGTACAGACGCAATGGGATGAGAGCCTCCGGGAAGGGGGACGCGTTCTGGCACTTGAAACTGACAAGGCATTTGCAGGGGTATCCGGTGACTCAGATTGGGCTTTTTATATACAGGGAGACGAGGTGGTTCATGAAAAATATCTCGACACGGTATATGAAAGCATGCAAAAATACAAGGAGGATCTCCGGATTGACGGACTGCTGTTTAAGTATTTGCATTTTTATGGCTCATTTGACTACGTGGGTGCCTCTTCCAAATGGTACAGGCACGAGATACGGGTTATCAGGAACGATAGATCCATCTATTCGTACAGGGATGCGCAGGGATTTCGAAAAGGGAACAATGAAAAATTAGTGGTTCAGCCCATTGATGCCTATATATACCATTATGGATGGGTCAAAGAGCCGAAAACCATGCAAACCAAACTGGAAAACAACAGCAAATACTGGCACGATGATCAGTGGATTGATGAAAATATCCGGACCGGAGGCAACGCCTATGCGTATGATCGGCATGTAAGCGAACTGCAGCTGTTTTCCGGCGAGCATCCCCGTGTGATGCTCGACAGAATCAAGGCGAAAAACTGGAAATTCAGCTATGATATTTCCCGCAACAGGAGGAGCTTGAAAGATAAACTGAAACGACTTCTTAATGTCTTGTTTGGGATTGATTTTGCCTATAAAAATTATAAAATTGCCAGGTAGAGGTTTTCAAAGGCGGGTATGCTGAGCGATTACCAAGGCCCGGAGCAGGGGAATAAAAATATGTACATTTGCAGTCTTCCAGTTCATTTCAAAGGATAAATGGGTATCAAGATCCAAACCAAAAGGCTTGAAGAGTTAGTAAAATTCGCCATTGTCGGTGGATCGGGTGTGTTGGTGAACATGGGACTCCTGTTTATCCTTACCCGTTACCTTTCTGTGCGCCTTGAGATTGCCTCAGTCATTGCCATTGAGGTATCCATCCTGAGCAATTTCTTTTTTAACAACCTCTGGACCTTTAAGAAACGCGACACCCACGTTCCTTTCTGGTCAAGATTGCTGAGGTACCACCTGGTCACCGGACTGGCTGGCATTGTGAACTACCTGGTTTTGCTTTTGCTGGTAAAGACCTTTGGATTACACGACATGATTTCTAACCTGATCGGGATCGCCATTGGGACAATTATTAATTATTCCCTGAACTCCCTGTGGACCTGGAGAGTACGTTCATCCTGACAGGCCTGCCGTTCATGCCTGCGGTCAGGTATTGTCCTCCGAACGAAAACATGATCAGGTATTCGCCAGGGACTTCAGGGGCTGTAATTTCCACAGGAAACAACAAACTTTCCCCGGGAGCCAGGATAGGCAGATGTGAGCTGTAATCTGCCTTGCGGGTGATATCCTTTTCAGAATCAGAAAAAAGGGTGTAGACCAACCAGGGGGCATGACTGCATGAATCTGAAAAAATGATGCTTTCCCCTGTGGGATTGTCCAGCTCCAGTGCCACTTCCACCTGTTCGCCGGCTTCAAACTCCCAGTGAATTTCAGGAAGCCTGATTTCCACACGGTTAAAATGACAAAAGTACTCAGTGTGGTGAATGCGTACGGGTCCCCTGATTGTCTCTAAGGTATCCATGTCCGGCATGAAGCGATCAGGCAGAAACAGCACCTTTTCCCCCTGCAGGTCTGCCTCCATGCTCCACAGATCGTACTGGTTTTTCCGGTAACGGTAATTGTTGTGTGTGAACGCGGGCTCACCGGTAAAGAACCAGTATAAGGATGGTTTTTGAAAGGAATTTGTAAATACCACCGGACGACCCCTGGCTTCCTCCTGGATCTGCACATAAAATGCTTTCTTATGATGAAACCTCTGGCTGAGTTTCTCAGGAATTACCTCAAAATCCACCACCAGGGCCACACGGACCAGGAGTATGAAGGGTATGGTTGCCATGCTAAGGGCAATCACCCATTTTTTGAGCTCCATCTTTTTTTCAATCAAGGGAGCCGACAGCAGGATCATGGGAACAAATGCGGCAGCGGTCCAATGTGGTTCCACATGTCCTTTCAGACTGGAAAGAAGGAAAACCACAAAAAAGCCAATCAGGTTGTATTTCAGGGCTGCATCAAATTTGTCTGTATGCTTTTTGGCCATCCCGAGGTAAAGCAGGATGAATCCACAAAAAGGCCCGACCATGATCCACTGATTTCCTATGTACTCAAGCAGATGCCTAAGCTCAAAGGGATCATTCCTGTCCACCAGGTGATATCCAAAGGACACAAAATCATGTTTCAGCTGCCAGAGTATGTGAGGAAGGTAAAGTGCCAGGGAAAGCAGAACTACTATCCAGAAGGAACGACGGCTGAGCAGTTTCAAGTGGGACAGAACGGTAAGGCCGATGACCAGAAGCGCGTGGTATTTGCTATAGAGCATCAGTACAATGGACAGGCTGAGCAGCACAATATTCAACAGAGAATCATTCTGCAGGTATTTGCGGTAAATGAAAAAGAAAAGGCTGGCAAAGAACACCAATGGCAGATCCGGGATGGCGATGAATCCACCCACATGGGTGTGAAGCAATGGAATCCCGGCCATGATCAGCATGGGCAATCTGATGTCCCGAACTTCCTCCTTTAACATGTTCAGAATCAGAAATACGGTCCCGGCACCCATCAGGGAAGGCAACAAGCGAACTCCCAGTTCTCCCGGAAATAGTGCCGCCCCAATTTTAATGAGCAGGGCAATCATGGGAGGATGGTCGAAATAGCCCCAGTCCAGGAAGTGCGAGTAGACCCAGTAATAGGC
>CBDTYO010000458.1:0-3201 GCA_965364615.1 uncultured Bacteroidia bacterium | reverse complement strand
CATCAGATTCAGCCAAGGCCCGGATTGCATTAAATACTCTCTTCTGCATTTCAGGATTGGCCCGCTGCACCGCATTCAGTTCAATGGCATTTTCAAATTCGCCCGTATCCACCGACGATACGGCCCCGCCGCCCATGCCGATGCGGTAGTTATCTCCGCCCAGCAATACCACCACATCGCCTGTTTCAGGAACCGCTTTCTGGGCGTCCTCTTTTCTCCCGAACCCAATGCCTCCGGCCAGCATGATCACCTTGTCAAACCCAAATTTCCGGTCCTGCTCTTCATGTTCAAAGGTGAGCAGGCTGCCGCAGATCAGCGGCTGGCCAAATTTGTTTCCGAAATCACTGGCCCCGTTGGAGGCCTTGATCAGAATTTCTTCTGGAGTCTGGTAGAGCCATGGCCTTTCCTCCATGGCCTTTTCCCAGGGGCGCCCGCCTCCCAGCCTGGGATAAGAGGTCATGTATACCGCGGTTCCGGCCATGGGGATGGCTCCCTTCCCCCCTGCGATCCGGTCCCGGATCTCTCCGCCCGTGCCAGTGGCAGCCCCGTTGAAAGGTTCCACGGTGGTGGGGAAATTGTGGGTTTCGGCTTTCAATGAAAGCACGGTTTCAATGTCGGTGACCCGAAAGAAATCCGAAGTATTCTGAGACTCCGGGGCAAACTGCTCCACCCCGGGTCCGCTCACAAAGGAGCAATTGTCCTTGTAGGCAGAAACCACATGATTGGGATGGGTCTGGGTGGTCTTTTTGATCAGCTGGAACAGGGACGACTCTTTTTCCTCCCCATCGATGATGAAGGTTCCGTTAAAGATCTTGTGGCGGCAATGCTCCGAATTGGCCTGGGAGAAACCAAAGACCTCGCTGTCGGTCAGTGGCCTCCCAATGCGACGGCTGACACCTTCCAGGTAGGCTATCTCATCGGGATTCAGGGCCAGGCCCTCCTGGGCATTGAAAGCGGCAATATCGGTGATTTCCAGCACCGGGTCCGGTTTGCGGTCGATGGTAAAAAGCTGCTGATCCAGCCCATCATACAGAACCTGCAGCATGGGATCGAAGCTGGCCTCTTTACCCCTAACCGGAAAAAACTCTTCGATTCTCCTGGTCCCGGTAATTCCCAAGTTGACGGCAATCTCCACGGCATTGGTGCTCCAGGGGGTGATCATTTCCTTCCTGGGTCCCACAAAGTAGCCTTTCATCTCGCTGTCGGACAGGTAATCTGCATTTCCAAACAACCATTCCAGTTTATCCCTGGTATCTCTACTGGGCGCAGCATCTGCCTCGGCGGCAATGATTTTACGGTCTTGGGTCTGGAAGAAATGGATCATGGAGGCAGTGGTTTTTGGCATCACGCAAACGATGCTCCAAAGATAATTGCTTTTGTGTGAAAGCATGAATATATTTATGCAAACCAAAGCTACCCTGTCATGATCCAGAAAAACTTTATCAAGCTTTACGAAGAAAGCTTTCAGAAGAATTTTGACCTCCCTGCCCTCTCGGATTACACCAGCGACGTCAGCTATACCTATGGGGAAATGGCGCGTCAGATTGCCCGGCTGCACCTGTTATATGAAGTCGCCGGGCTCAAGAAGGGCGATAAGGTGGCGGTTTTCGGAAAAAATTCTTCCAACTGGTGTGTGGGATTCATGAGCATCGTGACCTATGGCGGGGTAGCCGTGCCGGTGCTGGCCGATTTCAAACCGGCCGATGCCCATACCATCATCAATCATTCAGATTCGGTCATGCTCCTGGTCGATCAGGCTACCATGGAGGGGCTTTCGGAATCGGAAATGAAGGGGGTAAAGGCCATCCTTTCACTGGACGACTGGGGCATTCTTTCTTCCAAGCCCGATGCCACACTGATCAAGGCACTCGAGGATCTGGATGAGCTTTTTTATAAGAAATACACCAAAGGCTTTGGTCCGGAACAGGTGAAGTATGCCGAAGTGGACAACAGCGAGGTGGTGGAGATCAATTATACTTCCGGAACCACCGGATTCAGCAAAGGGGTGGTACTTTCGGCCAACAGCCTGGCCGGGAACGTGGATTTTGCCATGCGTTCCATCGAACTGAATCCCGGCGAGAAGATGCTGGCCCTGCTTCCGCTGGCCCATTGCTACGGATGTGCCTTTGATTTTCTCTTTCCCATGGCCGTAGGGGTGCATGTGACCATCCTGGGCAAGCTGCCGGCCACGCCTGTCATCATCAAAGCCTTTTCTGAGATCAGGCCCCACCTGATCCTGTTTGTCCCCATCTTCTTTGAAAAGATCTACAAGAAAAAACTGCTGCCCATCCTGCAGAAGGGATCCATGAAGGTGCTGACCAGGATCCCGGGGATCAAAGGGCTGATCTATGGCAAGATGAGAAAGTCCCTCGTTGAAACCTTCGGGGGGCGTTTCCGGGAAGCGGTGCTGGGGGGAGCTGCCCTGGGAGCCGAGGTGGAGGATTTCCTGACCAGGATCAAATTCCCCTTTACCATCGGCTACGGCATGACCGAATGCGGTCCCCTGATGTCCTACGAAGGACATGCCACCACCCGCAAAGGATCCAGCCGGAAGATCCTGGATATCATGGAACTGAAAATCGACTCGGAGGCACCCTATGAGATACCCGGGGAGATCCTGGTCAGGGGGGAGAACCTGATGGAAGGGTATTACAAGAACGAGGAAGCCACCAGGGCTGCCATCGATGAAGAGGGCTGGCTACATACGGGCGATCTGGGCGTCACCGATGAGGATGGCTTCATATACATCAGGGGGCGGAGCAAGAGCATGTTGCTGGGACCTTCGGGACAGAACATCTATCCCGAGGAGGTTGAGTCCAAGCTGTGCAACCTGCCCTACATCAGTGAGGCTGTGGTCCTGATGAACAAAAGCCACAGGCTGGAGGCCCTGGTGTATCCCGACCATGAGCAGGTCAAAGCCGACCAGGTCGAGGCAGACCTGGAGGACCTGATGGAAATAAACCGGAAGGAATACAACCAGCATGCGGCTTCGTATGAGACCCTTCAGAAGATCCACATCCACGAAAAGGAATTCGAAAAGACCCCCAAAAGGAGCATCAAGCGCTTCCTTTACAAACTGGAGGAATAAAAGAGCTCTGCATGGAAAGGTTATGCAGGGTTTTGTTCTCTGGTATTCAGTATTGCATCCCCGGCTCTAGAGGGCGTTACCCTTGTACACCCGCGAAAGACCAGGGGGAACCA